>NZ_JAMPLX010000020.1:0-1048 GCF_028477825.1 Providencia sp. PROV267
TGATTATAAAACCATTGCCACCGTGTAGCATAGTCTTGTAATTCATCCAGTGATGAAAACAAGTATTGCCCTAACCACTCATAGCGGACTGTCCGATTATAACGCTCAATGTAAGCATTTTGCTGCGGATTACCTGGCTGGATAAAGTTTATTTTGATATCTTGCAGATTAGCCCATGATATCAATATATTACTGGTGTATTCTGGCCCATTATCACAGCGTATGGAAACCGGTTTTCCTTTCCACTCAATAAGTTGCTCTAGTACTCTTACAACCCGACTCGCCGGCAGGGAAAAATCCACTTCAATAGCTAATGCTTCACGATTAAAATCATCGATGATATTCAATAAACGGACTGAGCGCCCATCCGACAGTTGATCATGCATAAAGTCCATTGACCAACATTCATTGCTCGTTTCGGGTACCGTCAGTGGCTCGGGCTTATCCCGTTTTAGGCGTTTCTTCGGCTTTATTCGCATGTTCAGTGACAACGCACAATAAATTCGGTAAACCCTTTTGTGGTTAAATCTTAAGTTTTTTACGTTTCGAAGGAATAAAAAGCACAAGCCAAATCCCCAGTTGCGCTGGCTATCAGTGATGCGTATCAGCCAGTCAGCTATTGCTTCATTTTCTTTACTCAGTTTAGCTTGATAATGATAGCAACTTTCGCTCACTACAAATAACTGGCAGGCAAAACGTACGCTGATATTCCGTATTTTGACAGCTTCTTGCGCCATCCGCTTTCGATGCGATGGCTTCACCACTTTTTTGCCATAGCTTCCTGAATGATCTCAGCTTTCAACCTTTCTTCTGCATACATTTTTTTGAGGCGGCGATTTTCCTCTTCCAGTTCTTTCAAGCGGGTCATCATGGAAGCATCCATCCCACCAAAGCGTGAGCGCCACTTATAAAAACTGGCGTTGCTCATACCATGTTCGCGGCACAGTTCAGAAACAGGCGTTCCCGCCTCAGCTTGCTTAAGGATGGTGATAATTTGGCTATCGGTAAAACGTGCTTTTTTCATAGAGATCTCCTCAGTTCAGATTAC
>NZ_JAMPLX010000021.1:0-212871 GCF_028477825.1 Providencia sp. PROV267
GAGAAAATTCTACTTATTAATACACCGATTTTTCGGGGGGATTACCCTCTAATTATAGCTGTCTTATTTTAGGGGGAGTGGACAGCAGCTCAGCCGTCAAACAGAAGAACAGCTAAAAAAGCTAAAGGGGTACACCGGGATCACGCCCAATATAACCACACGCATAGCATTTTTCCGTTCAATAGAAAGTGAATTTCGGTATTCACCTGAACAAGATAATAAGAAACTAGATGGTTCTTTAACACTAGATAAAATTACATGGCTAGGTGAGACTCTTCAAGTTACGGAACTAGTACTAAAGATGCTTTACCCACAGCTAGAACAAAAAGAGATGGTTAAAGCATGGGCTGCCCATGTTGAAGATGGTATTGCATCATTACGAAATCATAAGAGTCTAAATAGTTTTTCATTCGCTCTTTAAATAATGACCATTACCAGTAATATTAATTATTATTTAGTCACCACCTGTTCCAGCAGGTGGTGACTAAATTATAAAACTAACATAACCAACTAACATTAGAAAAATTAAGTATGAATATAAAATCCTTAAATCCTCAGTATAATTTTATATCTTACTTAAAGCATAGCTCAAACCCATCAAAAAACATTTCCTTATTTTTAAAATTTTCAACACTTATATTTTCATCAGTTATATCTAAGTCATTACAAAGCTGAAGAGCATCTTCTGGTGTTAGCTTATTAACATTATTAACAAATGATAAAATAAATTTATTCATCAGTCGTGTATTGGCATCACGCCAGAAAGAAAATATACACTCAAAAAGAGATTCTTCTGATTTATTTAAACTTCTAGCTAAATTCATAAATCTATCATGATGATCAATTGTATTACAGATATCATACTGTTGATAAAAATCTTCAGGATCAACATTCAATTTATTAGATATAGACTGAATATTATCTTCTATTACTCTCCAAATTTCATCCTCTGGATTAAACTCATTCACTGATGGCAATGAAATAACAGGTATTATTTTACCAACTAACTTTTCTATTTTTTTTCTCATATCTGCGTCAAAAACCGCCAAAAAACCAAATTCTATTTTTTCATGAGGCTTGAAATTTTGAACAATTTTTTCTATGTTAGACTCACCATCAAAAAAACTCACAATATGATAATCATATAAAAAATCCGAATGGTCTTTATTTAAAATATTTTTTATGAATAAACATGAAAACTTATCTTCAGCAATAATGACACCTTTTTTTCTGGGCTTTATCCCTAATGCTGTAAAATACTTACGCTCATGCTTAGGCGCTACAACATCAATCCCATTTTGATTTATACATGATATAAGGCGAGTGTTTTTAATTCCTATTTTCTTTAAAACAGCCTCAGAATGACTAGATAATAGAATCCATATCCCACGCTTAACTGATGCATGAGCCAAATAATCCATTAAGTATTCTTGGCTATATACTGAAATACAGTTCTCAATTTCATCGATTAATAAAATAGAGTTTTTATCAATCCAATTTACATACCAAAATATATACATGCATAAATACTCTCCAGCCCCCATATCCAAACATGTATACTCTATTCCGTTTGGTAATTCCACTTTTATAAAGGGAAATGTATAATCAGGTTCTAATACCCCTTCCACTTCATAAAATTCAATTTTATTATACCTTTTCCCAATTATCCCTCCCAGCTCCTTAATATTTTTATCACATCCTAACACTCCATGAGGCTCAATACCTTCAATAAAATCTTCTATATTATTAGATGATTTCAAAAAGCCAATGATTTTATTACATTCTACTGATGGCTCAATAAAATTCACTATAGCATTATTTTTTTCATTATTATTTTTATCATATATAAGTAACTTCAAACTATCAATTGATAATCTAACTTTAACTTCCGAAGTTGGATTTACATGATAATAAATTAATTTTAAAATAGAACTCTTCCCAACACCATTTTTACCACAAATGGCAGATATACCACTATTAAGCTCAAGACAAAATTTATCTGAAACTCCTAATTGATTAGAATTTTCAATGGAAATTAACCTTAACTGAGAATCATAGTTAGACAAATTGAGTATTTGCCTCCATCCATCATTAATACTTGCCAGTCTCATTATTCAGGCTCCTTCCACGATTCTGATACACTCTCTATTAATGATTTAACATCACATTCACTCAGTAGACTGTTTTTAATTTTAATTAAAAAGTAATTATCCCTATCTGATAGTAAATTAGAAATCTGAATTCCAGACATGTAACAAGCATAGCTTTGAATAATGTCCCTTATGATTATAGAGCCAATTGACATAACTCTAGATGATGATCTTTCTATATAAATCATTAACAATTCTTTAAGGTTTTTTTCTGGTATATTAAAGAACTCAATAATATCAACCGGTATTTTTTGATTTATCTTTATGCAAGTTTTTGCAACTTCCAAATTAATAAATGCTTTATATATAAAGTCAAAATCCTCGTTAAGGTCTTTAATGCAACAAATAATATACATCCAATTTAAAGATGATGCCTTGGTTAGGTTTGCACTTATATCTTCCTCATTATTAAATAACTCTATTTTTGCTAACGTATCAATAGCATATTTTATTTTACTAGATATATCTTCATTAAATTTATTATTTAGCCTAAAACGCTCAGTTAATGTTGAATCACTAAGTTGATATCTTATACTTTCTTTTTCTAAGAGAAGACACACTCTAGACAATAAATCATTATAAGCCATTCTTGAGTTGCTAAATCCAAGTAAATTTTTATCTAATTTTCTTTCCTCCATATATATAACCATCGAAGATATATCATCTCTAACCTCACCAAAAATAGCATTTCTTGCTTCTGAAGAAGTTAATTTAACAGTTTGATTTAAACGATAGAATAGCTCATTTGGTTCACCTTGGTTGTACTGAGTTATCTCATTCACTACTATAATAAATCTTTCAAACTTAATCTTAACCTCTGGTGGTAAACTCTTATATTTTTTACCATTTAATAAATAAATATCCTCATCTTTAGGCTCAATAGTACCATCTATGGAAAATTGGTTTTCCATAAAATCTCTAATTGCAGTTAATCTTTGCTGCCCATCTAACACTTCTGACTTACCATGATCTAAAGACACTGTGTGTATAGGAGGGACATACCACTCTCTTAATATTGAGTCTATAAGTAATTTTTTTTCTTTAAACTCCAAACCTCTCCTCTTTGGAAATTAGGTCTTAAATCAAGATAACCTGTATCGATCTCTTCATAAATACTTTTTATCATAGAATTCATATTCTTAATCATCATAAATCCACCTAATTATTTGTTTTTTTTAAAATAACTACAATTAGCATAACGACCCTAATATTTACATTAATTTTACTAATGAATATTAGTATATCAACTGTTACTATAAATAGAAGACCGATATGTATGAGTATTAAAATTTTATATTCTGCCCTTACTAACTATCCAGTGGTTAACAATATAATTTATAAACATATTAAAATAATAATCACAGTCTAGCTATATCACTTCCCAAACCCAAACGCCCCCACATGCCCTACCCTATTCGCATCCAAATAATCCGCCCACCACTGCACCATCAGCCGCCTTTCCTCAATATGCTCTGCCTTATGAATATAAGCAGCTCTCACTGAGTTGCGTTCTTGATGGCTCATCTGCCTTTCTACTGCATCCTTCGACCATAGCCCTGACTCAATCAACGAACTACACGCCATCGTTCTGAAACCATGCCCACAAACTTCCGTCTTAGTGTCATAGCCCATCACACGTAATGCATTGTTCACCGTGTTTTCACTCATTGGTTTTCTAGGGTTATGATCACCGATAAAGAGCAACTCATGGTTACCGCTGAATTGATAGATCTGTTTTAAGATCTCAATGGCTTGTCGGCTTAAAGGGACTAAGTGAGTAGTGCGCATTTTTGATCCGCGATGGGAATGTTTAACCCCTTCTATCGCTTCACGTTCAGCGGGGATCGTCCACATGGCATTATCAAAATCGATTTCATCCCAACGAGCAAAGCGCAATTCACTGGAACGAATGAAGACTAACAAGGTAAGTTTAACTGCAAGTTTAGTTAACGGTCTTCCCTTATAATCATCGATGCGTTGTAAGAACTCAGGTAGGCGTTTAAGCTCTAAGGCTGCTCTATGGACTCGTTTGCCTGTGGCGACTGCGCCAGCCATATCCTGTGCTGGGTTATAGTCAATTAAACCACTTTGTACGGCGTAACGCATAATGCCAGTTACGCGCTGTTGTAAACGTGCCGCTACCTCAAGACGCCCAGACATCTCTACGGCTTTAATCGGTTCAAGGAGATCGCGAGTTTTTAGTTCGGCAATATTGCGTTTACCAATAGCAGCAAAAATATTGTCCTCAAGGCTTTTAAGTACTCGATGGCTATGGCCTTCTGACCACTTCTTATTGGTTGCATGCCAATCACGAGCAACCTTCTCGAATGTATTAAATTCCTTTTGTTGCTCTTCTTTCACTTCTTTGCGTTTTTCGCTGGGATCTATCCCGCTAGCAACAAGCTTTCTTGCTTCATCTCGTTTTTCGCGAGCATTCGCGAGGGAGACATCAGGGTACACGCCAAATGCTAGCATCTTTTCTTTACCGCCGAAGCGATAACGGAAGCGCCAATATTTAGAACCATTGGGGTGAACCAGAAGAAATAGTCCGTTACCATCTGTCAGCTTATACGCCTTATCTTCAGATTTTGCAGAACGAACCTTAGTATCGGAAAGTGCCATTTTAACTATCCTCGCAGCCGAATTGCGGGTACAAAACTTTATCGAATCGGCATATACCCGCAAATGTACCCACATCATTAACTTGATGTCGGTTGAGTTGAGTATACGTTGGTAGAGTTAAAATGCGAGAGGAACCTTGCAAACACTGGATTTTAGATACAAAAAAAGACGTCGGTTGACGTCTCTTGATGTTCTTATGGTGCCGAAGGCCGGACTCGAACCGGCACACCCGAAGGCGGTTGATTTTGAATCAACTGCGTCTACCAATTCCGCCACTCCGGCACGAAGTGATGTGTTTCTTGGAAAACGTGGCTATTATACTTGCCTTGTCTCGACTAGCAACATTTATCTTGATTATTCAGTTTGTTCGATTAAAAAAAAAGCATGTTGCTTAATATCTCCCTGATTGATATACCGTCCTGCTTTCTAAAATTGAATAACTACTCTCTCTATTAGCCATTTAATGCTTTTTGCTTAATGATCAGCCTAGACATATGTTACTTTAGTCAAATATTTGATTTAATCATTTGCTTCATCAAGGCTGCTGGCGACTTCATACGATTTTTGCTAGCGTATGCACATTGTTGAATTAGTAAAGGTATTTATACATGGGTTTTATAGGCTGGATAGCGACTGGCGTAGTTATTGGCATCCTAATAGGTGCATTAATGAAGGTCTTCGCTAAGAAAAAATAACCTTGGTCTGCTCGACCATCTGCAAAATTACCTATCGGCTGGCTCCTAAACATGAAGAGATCGTTTCTAAAAATTCTGTCAGTGTCTGCATTGTCTCTCGCATTAGCAGCTTGCTCAACGACGACAGAAAAACAACCTAAGTTTTTACAAGGCAATAATGACGCTGAGTCGAATGACTGGCGAGTGTTTGAAGGCGATAGAAGAACCTATGAGCGGGTTGCGAAGATTGTCGATCTGTATGCAAATCGCATTTTTAACGAAAGCGATGCTCGGGGCATGGCAATCATTGTTATTGATAATAACCAAACACTATCACGCTATTATGGGGAAACCGCCCCCGGAAATGGTAAAAAACCGGGCCCTCATTCGCTAGTTAGGATTGCCTCTATCACTAAGTTAATGACCAGTGAAATCTTAATTAAGCTGGAGCAGGATAAAAAATTACTGATAACGGATCCTCTACAACAATACAGTTATCATGGCGTCACTGTACCTGATAATAGTAGTGGTCACCCTATCCGTTTATACCATTTAGCAAGCCATACCAGCGGATTACCACGTGAGCAGCCGGGGGGGAAATGGGGTAGACCTGTTTTTATTTGGCCAACGCAGGATAATCGTTGGAACTGGCTAAAAAATGGTAAACTCGATGCGACACCGGGAACCGAAGCTGCTTACTCAAACCTTGCTTATGATCTGCTTGCTGATGCAATGGTTAAAGCATCGGGGCAGTCCTATCCACAGTTGTTCAGTCGTTATGTAACTTCTCCAGCCAAAATGACCGAAACAACCTATACGCCTAACGCCTCTCAATGCGCAAGGTTGATGGAAGGCACTAAGCCAAGCCCATGCCATAACACTTTAGCGGCGGCAGGAAGCGGTGGTGTCTATTCTACGCCTGCGGATATGCAAAAGTGGATGCAGCAATTTTTATCGACGGATAAAAACCTAAGAAAAGCCACAGCAGCACGTGAGCAAGGTATTTACTTCCCAAGAGAAAAATTACTTGATGTCAAAGGCATGGATGTTGCAGGTCATGCGGATGGTATTGGCCTTGGCTGGGTTTATATGAAGCCACAAAATGGTCGGCCGGGGATTTATCAGAAAACGGGTGGTGGAGGTGGGTTTAATAGCTATATGGCGATGATCCCACAACAAAATATCGGCGTTTTTGTGGTGATGACCCGCAAAGACAGCAGTAAGTTTAGTAAGTTAACCGTGGGGGTTAATGATATGGTGGCCGCTCTATCGGCTAACCATGCGTATGGAAAACATTGAAAGCGTACCGCCGACGCAATGAATGCACTGGCGAGTTATGCCCCAACCCTAAGACACTATTTTATTCAACTTGTTGCCCTTAAATTAGCAATAGGTTGATAAATAACTGCGTGTTGTCATTGCTAAACAGCAAGTTTTCTCAACTGTTACCGAGCGATTTTGGTCGGTAACGGTGCTTGCAGCGCTAAAAGAGCCAGATGTGCTTAACTTTTATCCTTTGTTATCGCCAACCATAATGTATTGAATGCACGGCGAGTGATACTAACTCTAAATGCCCTTAAATTAGCAATGGGTTGATAAATAACTGCGTGTTGTCATTGCTAAACAGCAAGTTTTCTCGACTGTTACCGAGCGATTTTGGTCGGTAACGGTGCTTACGCGATTAATTTTTATCCTTTGTGATCACGATAATAACCAGTAAGAGCCTATTTAATAGAGTGACAGCACGCATCACGGCACAAATCTTTTTATATTATATTGATGGCTTATTAATACTGTTCTTACTGTATAACTATCAATCATTGGTTTTTGCAAGCACCAAGACATATTCATCGCAATACTAGTGACATAAACAATTCAAGGAGAGAATTTTATGTCATCAATTATTATTAAAACGCATGGTGAGAAAGGGTTGCTGCAAATGCGAGATGGCACTTTTGCGAAAGTGACTAACGCCAATTGCCATGCGCTGCTAGCGGATAAAATTAAAGGCATAAAACAGAGCCCTTCGCTTATAAAACTATGCAGTTGTCATAGTGCTGAAGGGGGGCGATTCTCAAATGCACAAGTCATGGCCAATCAATTAAAACTCCCTGTAATGGGGTTTTATGGCATCACGCACGAGAATATCGTAAAAGCAGCTACTGGCAATAAAAAAGCACACCCTATTTTCCATCCTCAAGAAAATAAATTAAATGCCAAAATAAGTGAGCTAGGTAATCGATTTATTGGTAACTTACTCAAAATTAGAATTTTTATTACTCATCCAACTCTCCCTGAGCCTTTCAAGTATTGATTGGTTTAATACAAATAAATAAGCCACCGCATTACTCAATACGATGGCTTATTGGAATATTATCGATTTTAAAATTGGCTTACTTACGTTTCACCAGCAAGACAATACTGACCCCAAGGAATAGGACGCTTGGTAGTAACGCCGCAATAATAGGCGGTATCGAGTAGACCAAACTCCACTTACCAAACCCTTCATTTAGGACATAAAACAGGAAGCCACCAACAATCCCAGAGACGACACGTACCCCCATCGGTACAGTACGTAATGGACCGAAGATAAATGAAACGGCCATAAACATCATCACTGCTGCGGATAGAGGCGCTAAGATCTTTTTCCACATACTCAATTCATAGACTGCGGCTACCTGCCCACTCTCTTTTAAGTAAGCGATATATTGATAAAGCCCGCGAATCGAAAGGGAGTCTGCACTCAAGGAAACGATACCGAGTTTTTCGGGTGTCAGATTCGTTTTCCACTCATAAGTTAAGCGCTGGGAGCCCGTAATTTTTTTCTCACTACTTAAAATAGACTCATCGACTTGAGACAGCACCCACAATTGATTGTCTTTGTCATAAGCGCCGCTTGAAGCAAACATCACCGATGTTAACTTATGCTGCTCATTAAAGCGGTAGATAGACACTTCTTGAATCGATGTGGTATCAGAGACGCGTTGAATATGAATAAAATCAGGGCCATCTTTCGCCCACATCCCTTCATCGGTCACAACTAATGAGTTACCCACAATTTTTTCTGCGCGATAATTTCTCGCCCATTGATCTGCGCTTGGGGCAACCCATTCGCCAATCAACATCGCCACAATAACCAGAGGGATCGCTGTTTTCATCACGGACAGTGCAATTTGCAAGCGTGTAAAGCCAGAAGCTTGCATAACCACCAGCTCACTACGTGATGCTAAAGCACCTAGCCCTAGTAACGCTCCGAGCAGCGCCGCCATCGGAAAGAAAATATCGATATCTTTTGGGATCGTTAATAACGTAAATACCCCTGCGCCTAGGGTCGTATATTCACCATCACCAACTTTACGTAGTTGCTCGACAAATTTGATGATCCCTGAAAGGGACACCAACATAAACAAGGTCATTAAAATAGAGTTGAGGATGGTTCGTCCAATGTACCTGTCTAAAACACCAAACATCAGGCAGCCCCTCTATTAAATTTGACGCGTAAACGGCGCATTGGCACGGTATTCCATACGTTTAGGATAATCGCTAAAGCCAAATACCCTAAGTTAACTGCCCACATTGCATATTTCGGATCGACATCCCCTTTTTCTGCGCTATTACGCAATGTACTTTGTAATAGGAAGAAAATAAGATACAGCAACATGGCTGGCAGCATGCTCAATACCCGCCCTTGACGAGGATTCACTTCACTCAGCGGCACTACCATTAATGCCATCACCACCACCGAGAAGACAATCGTCAAGCGCCAATGGAATTCTGCATTGGAATCAAAGTCATTCGCCTTCCATAACTGAAGCATATTTTTTTGTTCGACTCTATCATTGCGGGCATCACTTGGTTTGTGATCAATAACCGCCTGATAATTTTTAAAGTCGGTGATGCGGAAATCACGTAATAATGCCGTTCCTTCGTAGCGAGTTCCTTCATCCAATACCACAATTTGTCGGCCATCGGCATCTTCTCGCATATAGCCACTATCGGCGACCACTACCGATGGGCGCTGTTCATTAGTGGCGCGCAATTGTGCTAAGAAGACATTTTTAAAGTCATTACCTTTGACGTCGCCAATATACAATACGATGTTTCTATCTTTGGTGGTTTTGAATTGCCCTTCCACCATGGCAGCTAGCCCAGGGTTAGCTTTAGCGTCTGCCAGCACCTGTTCTTGATATTGCGACGACCAAGGAAGCATCCACGCAATATTGCCTATTGCGACCAATGCGGTCAACGTTGCAAGCACCAGAGCGGCCTTAACCAGAACGCTTTTCCCGAGTCCGCATGCATGCATCACCGTAATTTCACTTTCGGTGTACAGTTTGCTGTATGTCATCAGTAGCCCAAGAAATAGGCTTAAAGGGAGGATCAATTGCGCCATTTCAGGCACGCCCAATCCCAGTAACGGTAATACTAAATCTGAAGGAATATTTCCCTGAACAGCAGCCCCGAGAATATCGATGGACTTCTGACTAAAAAAAATCAACATTAGCACAAAAAGGATAGCTAGCTGACTTTTCAGGGTCTCCCGTACCAAATATCTAATAATGATCACGCTTATACGCCTGTGAAAACTTGTCTTTTGGGTGGAAAATGGCTAAGTTCGTTCAATATCTACCATTTGTTAACATATACTCTGGCTCATTGTATGACTAGAATGATATAAAAGCATTCTCTATACTGATTACCCAATCAGAACATGCTTAATATTATTGAAATACCAGATATCTGCTCAGTTTAACATAAAGAGTTCATTCTCTATGAGGTAGATTATGCTGTAACGCTAATTTTAGCGGGAGCATGGGCCTTTGTCTTTAAGATTCAGGAGAACGCATGGAGTTTAGTGTAAAAAGTGGTAGCCCGGAAAAACAACGTAGCGCATGTATCGTTGTCGGAGTCTTTGAACCACGCCGTCTGTCCCCTATAGCTGAACAGCTGGACAAAATAAGTGACGGATATATCAGCGCCCTGCTGCGCCGCGGGGAACTTGAAGGTAAAGTAGGGCAATCCCTACTACTCCATCATGTACCAAATATCCTGTCTGAACGTATTCTACTCATCGGCTGTGGTAAAGAACGTGAGCTAGATGAGCGTCAATTCAAACAGATTATTCAGAAAACAATCAGCACATTGAATGAAACTGGTTCAATGGAAGCCGTCTGTTTTTTAACTGAGTTACACGTTAAAGGCCGTAATAATTATTGGAAAGTACGTCAAGCTGTTGAAACGGCAAAAGAGTCGCTCTACGTCTTTGATCAATTGAAAAGCAATAAAACGGAACATCGCCGTCCACTGCGTAAGTTGGTTTTCAATGTGCCAACACGCCGTGAATTAACGAGCGGTGAGCGTGCTATCGCCCATGGACTCGCCATTGCGTCCGGTGTTAAGGCCGCGAAAGATCTCAGCAACATGCCACCAAACATTTGTAATGCGGCATATTTAGCATCACAAGCACGTCAATTAGCTGACATTTCTGAAAATAGGCTGACAACACGTGTTATCGGTGAAGAGCAGATGAAAGAGCTAGGCATGAATGCTTACCTCGCTGTTGGTCAAGGCTCACAAAATGAATCGCTGATGTCTATCATGGAGTACAAAGGTAACCCTGATCCTGAAGCGAAACCTATTGTATTAGTCGGTAAAGGCCTCACATTTGACTCAGGTGGTATTTCTATCAAGCCAGCAGATAGCATGGATGAAATGAAATATGACATGTGCGGTGCTGCAACGGTTTACGGTGTGATGCGTTTTATCACCGAATTGCAATTGCCAATCAACGTGGTCGGTGTGCTGGCTGGCTGTGAAAATATGCCAGGAGGACGAGCCTATCGTCCAGGTGATATCCTCACCACGATGTCAGGGCAAACGGTTGAAGTACTTAATACTGACGCCGAAGGTCGTTTAGTGCTATGTGATACCCTCACCTATGTCGAGCGTTTTGAGCCGGAATTGGTTATCGATATCGCCACATTGACAGGGGCTTGTGTGATTGCGTTAGGTAGCCATTACACTGGCTTAATGTCAAACCACAACCCTCTGGCTCATGAGTTATTAAACGCTTCTGAGCAAGCGGGTGACCGTGCATGGCGCTTACCGTTAGCTGATGAATACTATGAGCAAATCAGCTCTAATTTTGCTGACTTAGCCAATACAGGTGGTCGTCCTGCGGGTGCAATTACTGCGGGCTGCTTCCTCGCTCGTTTTGCGACCAAATACAATTGGGCGCACTTGGATATTGCTGGTACAGCATGGCGTTCAGGTAAAGCAAAAGGCGCAACAGGCCGTCCTGTGTCATTGTTGTCACAGTTCTTACTGAACCGCGCTGGCCTGAACGGCGACGATTAGTCTTAATTGATGTCCTATAATGACGCGAGTTACAGACCATTGCGTTGTAACTCGCGTCATGGGTCTAGACGCTAAATAGCTCAAGGTGTAGCGAGTCAAATTGGCGTTGCAACTTGAACTATGACGAGTATATAGCACTCAAGAGTGCGATACGCTAAAATAGCCCCATCTTCATTTCAGGGTATTGCCTGTCGCAATACCCTTTTTGCATAACATTTTTCTATTCCACAAAGAAAGAGATGAAAAACGCCACCTTTTATTTGCTTGAACAACCATCGCCGCAAGTGGAGTTAGAAGCCCATGAATGGCTTGCTTGCGAACTTGCGGCGCAAATGTGGCGTGATGGTAAGCGTGTTTTAGTCGCGTGTGAAACCGCTGAGCAAGCAGAAAAACTGGATGAGTCACTTTGGCAAAGAGATCCTCATCAGTTCGTGCCTCATAACCTCGCTGGTGAAGGGCCTCGTTATGGCGCACCGATTGAAATTTGCTGGCCGGGGAAACGTGGAAATGCCCAACGCGATATTCTGATCAATCTTCAGAGCCAGTTTGCAGACTTTGCCACTGCATTCCATGAAGTGATAGACTTTGTGCCTATTGATGAAACTTTAAAACAGTTGGCGCGTGAACGGTATAAAATTTACCGCAGCGTCGGCTTCAATTTGACTATGGCGACGCCGCCAACTAACTGAATACGATATAAAAATGGATAAGAAACCAGATAATGCGATTGCCGAGCCTTCGCTCGATAAAACTTATAATCCCGCTGAGATAGAGCAAGCACGCTATGCTCATTGGGAAAAAAGCGGTTATTTCAAACCAAACGGGGATACTAGCAAAGAGAGTTTCTGTGTCGTTATTCCACCACCAAACGTCACAGGTAGCCTGCATATGGGGCATGCTTTCCAGCAAACGATTATGGATACCATGATCCGTTACCAACGCATGCAAGGTAAAAATACGCTGTGGCAAACAGGTACTGACCATGCTGGTATCGCAACCCAAATGGTTGTTGAACGTAAGATCGCGGCTGAAGAGAACAAAACTCGTCACGATTACGGCCGCGATGCGTTTATTGACAAAATTTGGCAATGGAAAGCAGAGTCTGGTGGCACCATTTCACAACAAATGCGCCGTTTAGGTGACTCTGTTGATTGGGAGCGCGAGCGCTTCACAATGGATGAAGGCCTATCAAAAGCCGTTAAAGAAGCCTTCGTTCGTCTTTATAAAGATAACTTAATTTATCGTGGTAAACGCCTCGTTAACTGGGATCCTAAACTCCACACTGCGATTTCTGATTTGGAAGTCGAAAACCGTGAAATCAAAGGCTCCATGTGGCATTTACGCTATCCACTTGCAGATGGTGCAAAAACAGCCGAAGGTAAAGATTATCTGGTTGTCGCAACCACACGCCCAGAAACTATGCTGGGTGATACTGGTGTGGCGGTTAACCCAGAAGATCCCCGTTATAAAGATTTAATTGGTAAAGAAATTATTCTTCCAATCGTCAATCGCCGTATTCCAATTGTCGGTGACGAACACGCCGACATGGAAAAAGGCACTGGCTGCGTGAAAATTACCCCTGCTCATGACTTTAATGACTATGAAGTCGGTAAACGTCATCAGCTCATTATGATCAACATGATGGATTTAGATGGTAATGTCCGTAGTGAAGCAGAAGTCTTTGATACTCACGGTAACCCATCAACCGCATATAGCAGTGAAATCCCAGAAGCTTACCGTGGTATGGAGCGTTTTGCCGCACGTAAAGCGATTGTCGCGGAATTTGAGCAGTTAGGTTTATTAGTTGAAGTTAAGCCGCATGACTTAACAGTGCCTTATGGTGACCGCGGTGGCGTCGTTATCGAGCCAATGCTAACTGACCAATGGTATGTTCGTACTAAGCCGCTAGCAGAAGATGCCATTAAAGCGGTTGAAGATGGTCGTATTCAATTCGTACCTCGCCAATACGAAAATATGTATTACTCTTGGATGCGTGATATCCAAGATTGGTGTATCTCTCGCCAATTGTGGTGGGGTCATCGTATTCCTGCATGGTATGACGACAAAGGTAATGTCTATGTGGGTCGCGATGAAGATGAAGTTCGTCGTGAAAACAACTTGGGGGCAGAGATTGCACTGCGCCAAGACGAAGACGTATTGGATACTTGGTTCTCTTCCGGTTTATGGACCTTCTCAACATTAGGCTGGCCTGAAAATACCGAAGCACTGAAAACGTTCCATCCTACCGATGTGTTGGTCAGTGGTTTCGACATTATTTTCTTCTGGATAGCCCGCATGATCATGATGACCATGCACTTCATTAAAGATGAGAACGGCGTACCGCAAGTACCGTTCAAAACCGTTTATATGACGGGTTTGATCCGTGATGAAGAAGGCCAAAAAATGTCTAAATCCAAAGGGAACGTTATCGACCCTCTGGACATGATCGACGGTATTTCGTTAGAAGATCTGCTTGAGAAACGTACTGGCAATATGATGCAGCCACAATTGGCTGAAAAAATTGCCAAGCGTACTCGCAAAGAGTATCCAAACGGTATTGAAGCACATGGTACTGACGCACTACGCTTTACCTTAGCGGCGCTTGCCTCAACAGGCCGAGATATCAACTGGGATATGAAACGTCTGTCTGGCTACCGCAACTTCTGTAATAAATTATGGAACGCAAGCCGCTTTGTCCTAATGAACACAGAAAATCAAGACTGTGGTCAGAACGGTGGTGAAATGAGCTTCTCTTTGGCTGATCGCTGGATCATGGCTCAGTTCAACCAAACCATCAAAGCGTACCGTGAAGCCCTCGATACCCATCGTTATGATATTGCCGCGGGTATTTTGTATGATTTCACTTGGAACGAATTCTGTGACTGGTACTTGGAGCTATCAAAACCTGCTGTTCACAAAGGTAATGAAGCGCAAGCTCGTGCAGCACGTTTCACGCTGATCGAAGTATTAGAAGCGCTATTACGTTTAGCACACCCTATTATTCCATTTATCACGGAAACTATCTGGCAACGTGTGAAAGTCGTCAAAGGGATTGATGCAGATACCATCATGCTACAACCATTCCCTGAATTTGATGCAGCTAAAGTGGACGAGCAAGCACTGAGTGATTTGGAATGGATCAAAGAAGCTATCATTGCTGTCCGTAATATTCGTGCCGAAATGAATATTTCGCCGGGTAAACCACTAGATGTATTACTGCGTGGTGCTTCTGAAGATGCGAAACGTCGCGTTGCAGAAAACCAAAACTTTATTAAATCCATGGCACGCCTTGCAAGTATCACGGTACTGGCAGACGGTGAAGAAGCGCCAGTTTCTGTGACAAAACTGGTTAGCGGTACTGAGCTATTGATCCCAATGGCAGGCCTGATTGATAAAGATGCCGAGTTAGCGCGTTTGGATAAAGAGTTAGAGAAAGTACTCAAAGAGATTGAGTCTATCGAAAGCAAACTCGCTAATGAAGGTTTTGTCAGCCGTGCACCTGCTGCCGTTGTTGAGAAAGAGCGCGAGCGCCTAGCGGCTAACATTGAAGCTAAAGGTAAGTTAGAAGCACAAAAAGTGACCATTGCGTCGCTATAATCTGCCTCTTTCACATTGACTTAAAACCCTTATTGGTTCGCCAATAGGGGTTTTTTATTAGAACATCTATCTAAATAAGTAAATCAATCCCGAACCCTATACCCACGTTAATTAATCGATTATTATGATACGACTGCGTTCGCAGATCTCAGATTGAAGTTCCCTTCTGGTTCTCTCTCACTGAGTAGTACAAAACAATAAATAAAGAGAGTTTCTCATGACAACAAATACAACAACCCACACTATTCGTTTAATCGAACAAAAAGATAATGCGGGGATTGCCGCGGTTATCCGTGAAGTTTCAGCAGAACATGGCTTAACGGCTGATAAAGGTTTTGCGGTAGCCGATCCTATTTTAGATACGCTCTATGAAGTCTATAGCAAGCCTCGTAGTGCTTACTGGGTCGTTGAAATGGACGGTAAAATTGTCGGTGGTGGTGGCATATCACAATTAGCTGGCGGTGATAATGACACAGCCGAGCTACAAAAAATGTATCTATCTTCGGTATTAAGAGGTAAAGGGGTCGCTAAGCAGATTGTACTAATGTCATTAGAGTTTGCTAAAGCACAAGGTTATACACGCTGCTACCTAGAAACAACCGCAGATTTACAAGCAGCCATTAAACTGTATGAGAAATTAGGCTTTGAATTTATCGATGAGCCACTCGGCAATACAGGCCACAGCGATTGTGAAATCCGTATGCTAAAAGCACTGTAATCACAGTCTCCATAAGGATAGCCAAGCTGCTATCCTTATTACCTATATAGATAGAAAATCGTATAACGTTAAAGATCAAATCTCTTTAGATAATAAGTTTTTTATTATCCCACACTTATGATTGCTATTCATTTCATTGCTATGATCTTGTAAGATAATCAATTCTCTTTCGAGCTTTTTCAGCTTTTCGATATTTTCTCTAATATTAAATAGATGTGAGTTAATCACTCCCTCAACGAGCTCACAATCATCACTATTATTATCCACCAGATCTAATAGTTTTTTTATTTCACGATGAGACATATTAAGACTACGGCAATTTTTTATAAAACGGAGTCGTTCAATATGGTTTTCACTGTAACTGCGATAGTTATTATCATTTCTATTCGGAGGAACGATTAGGCCCTCTTTTTCATAAAACCGTATTGTCTCTCTTGGAATATTGAATAATTTTGATACTTCACCTATTTTCATATTCTTCCACCTAAAAACAGAGATAGGTTATTTTAAATTTTCAATAATGCTAATCCTTACCATTATTGTAAGGTCAAGAAAAACGATGATTTGATTATTTTTCTTATTTAATTTTTTTATTTCAACAAATTAAAAGTAAAACCATCAAAGGTTAACCTATTCAGCTAGCCGCTAGACCAACAAGTTTTAGTTTATTGCATTATCTAGCTGGCTAGCTAGGCTTAATACTTTATGACACGATTGTTATCAAAATACGCTATACTACGCATGGTACCTGAGTGCGGTTTCTCTCCTATATTTAGCAGGGGTTACTTTCAATTTACGCTTAAAAGCTCTTGTTAACCCTTGCTGTCCATCAAAACCGTATCTAAAAGCAATATCAATAATCTTGTCATTTGTCTGTTTCAAATCAGATGACACCTTTAATAGCCTCTTAATTAAAAGATATTGCCCTAAGCTGACGCCCACGGTATTTTTAAAAATACGTTGAAAATACCATTTTGAATAGCCAGCCCTATGAGAGATTTCCGCAATATTCAGTGGCTTATCCACATTCATATCAATCCATAAAAGAATATCTTGTATCACATTTTCTCTAATGGTGTGATGACTCATCGCTCATCTCCTTATAAAATCAAAGGATTTTATTGATAAAATATAACATGTCCTCGGAGTTTAGTTTCGCCACTTGCTCCAACAATTTTATAACTACTCGCCCCTATCTTTTTTGCCGTTTCCTGAGCTTGCGTTTCTATTGATGATAAACTCGCATCACCAATAAATGTGGCTGAGCTGAGTATTTTTTTATGCGTATCTACAGATAAATAATTCTCAGTAACCTTACTTGATGCCTGTTGAGAATATGTTTGATTATTTGCAGCGACGCCTTGATAACTAACTAGGCTTAATACAAATAAAGCGATAATCTTTTTCATCATTAATCCTTATTTATGTCCGTGTTTTAATTAATGATGAATATTAAAAACCTTAAAGTAGATACAAGGTCAATAACTTATTTGGCTTTTGCAAACTTATTTTTATATCTATCTCTAAGATAACCTTATTGAGAGTATTCAATTTATTTAATTAAAAATAAACGTAAACACTGTCCTTCAATATATTCCCACACCTGCTTGCATTAAAACGGTTGACCTTACAACTACTGTAACCTTTACCCTTACACAACATTGGTTATTCAACATTAAAGCTAACAATGAAATCAATTAATTAGGTAAAGTTTATTATGAAGATGATAATCGGAATATATGCGACATTTGTTGTGGCTATGGGGATAAGCGGCCTCGCTATCGCACAAGATGCTAATAATGATAATAAACCCGAAACGACAAGTTCTACGATGCTCCCTAAAGTGCCTGTCGCGGAAGTGATCCAACGAGAAATGACTCCTTTTTCTGAATTTACAGGCTACTTAGCTTCACCCAAAACGGTTGATTTACGCTCTCGCGTGGGTGGACGGATTAATTCTGTAGACGTTCCTGAAGGGCAACTGGTTAAAAAAGGCGATTTACTCTTCCAAATCGACCCTCATCCATTTCAAATCGCCTTGCTTGAGGCTGAGGGAAAATTAAGCCAAGCAGAAGCCTTAGCGGCTCAAGCTAGTAGAAATTACCAACGCCTCAAAGGATTAGTAAATAAAGGTGCCGTTTCGCGGAAAGATTATGATGATGCCTTATCCACGCTGACCGCAAATAATGCACAAGTAAAATCAGCAAAAGCCGCGGTAGAATCCGCCAAACTCAATTTATCTTATACGCAAATTCGTTCCCCTATTGCAGGCCGAGTCGATAGAGCCTTTATTACTGAAGGGAACCTAGTGACTGGTGGCGACACCAGTAGTGCAACACGTTTAACTACGATTGTTTCAATTGACCCAATATATGCTTATTTTGATATTGATGAAGCCACTTTTCATCAATTAGCGGGGTTACAATCATCAACAATAAGCAATACTAAGGCCACATTACCGCCCGTTACCATACAATTACCGAATGAAAAAAGTACCCACTATTTAGGAAGCCTGAATTTTGTTGGTAACCAAATAGAGCGGACAACAGGCACAGTAAAAGTGCGCGCCGTCGTTGCTAACAAAGAGGGGAAACTGATTCCCGGCGCTTTTATTCGTGCACAACTTCCTACCGGCCCTAAAAAAACCACCATTTTAATTGATGACCAAGCAATCGGCTCTAATCAAGGGCAAAACTATGTCTTGGTTCTTGATAACAATAACCAAGCTGAATATCGCCCTGTCCAGTTAGGTGCCCTAGTTGATGGCCTTAGAGTGATCAATGAGGGTTTAACAGCGGGTGAAAAGGTCATTATTAAAGGCCTTGTTAGACCGGGTATGGCGGTGATGCCTGAATACACCTCAATGGAGCCTTCATCAACAAAAGAGCCTCACCAAACTCAACATCAACCTTCAGATGAAATAGAGGAAAACAGATAATGAATTTTCCCCGTTTCTTTATACAGCGCCCTATCTTTGCCATGGTCTTATCAATATTTATATTGATAGCAGGGATTTTGAGCTTTTATAAATTGCCCCTAAGCGAATATCCATCCGTGACTCCCCCTACGGTTCAGGTTATCGCCAGTTATCCAGGTGCAACACCCAAGGTGATTGCTGATACGGTGGCCTCCCCCATCGAACAAGCGGTTAATGGGGTAGAAGGCATGCTCTATATGAGCTCGCAAATGTCGACCGATGGAAAAATGGTACTGACCATCTCTTTTAGGCAAGATGTCGACCCCGATATTGCACAAATTCAAGTGCAAAACTTAGTTTCGCGCGTCATTCCTCGCTTGCCTCAAGAAGTTCAACAAATTGGCGTCACAACGGAAAAAACGTCACCGGATGTCCTAATGGTCGTCCATATGTACTCACCCAATAATGTCTATGACCCACTGTTTGTCTCTAATTACGCTTTACTCAATGTGCGTGATGAAATTGCTAGATTACCCGGTGTTGCCAGCGCATTAGTTTGGGGGGAAGGTGAATATGCGATGCGAGCATGGATTGATCCCACAAAAGTCGCATCATTAGGCTTAACGGCAAATGATATCGTTACGGCTATTCGCGAACAAAATATTCAAGTCGCTACAGGTTCGATTGGGCAGCAGCCGAACTCAACGTCCTCATTTCAAATCAGCGTCAATGCACTTGGTCGACTCACAACCGAGGAGCAATTTGGCAATATTATTATTCAAACAGGCGAAGATGGGCAGTCGACCTATTTAAAAGATGTCGCTCGATTAGAGCTAGGTGCCGATAATTATTCACTTCGCAGCTTACTGAATGGGCAAAACGCGGTTGGCTTACAGATTGTCATGAGCCCCGGAGCAAATGCGTTGGAAGTGGCGGAGTCGGTACGAGAAACCATGGCTCGTTTACAGGCTAACTTTATCGAAGGGATCGACTATAAAATTGCCTACGATCCAACTATTTTTGTCAGCGCCTCACTAAAATCGGTCGCTATCACCTTACTTGAAGCCACCATATTAGTGGTTATTGTCGTGGTGCTCTTTTTACAAAGTTGGCGAGCATCAATCATTCCGTTAGTAGCTGTTCCCGTATCACTCGTGGGAACATTTGCCTTTATGTACCTATTCGGCTTTTCTCTCAATACACTATCGCTATTCGGTTTAGTTATCTCAATAGGGATAGTGGTGGATGACGCGATAGTCGTCGTTGAAAACGTTGAAAGGCATATCACGGAAGGATTAACACCAAAAGAAGCCGCCTTTAAAGCGATGGAAGAGGTCACAGGCCCTATTATTGCCATTACATCAGTATTAGCGGCTGTTTTTATTCCAACCGCATTTTTATCCGGTTTACAAGGTGAGTTTTATCGACAATTTTCATTAACGATCGTGATTTCAACGATTATTTCTGCGATTAACTCATTGACCTTATCTCCTGCTCTCAGTGCTATCTTACTGAAGCCCCATGATAAAAATAGCAAACCAGACTGGTTGACTCGCATTATCAATGCGATATTTAGTCGCTTTTTCGCTAAATTTAATCTCTTTTTCAATGCATTATCCAACAAATACGTTCAGATTGTACGCCGCTGCATACGAGGAAGTTTAATTATTCTTGTGCTATATCTTGGCTTTGTTGGGCTAACCGCACTCGGGTTTAAAGTGGTTCCTAATGGCTTTGTTCCTGCACAGGATAAATATTACTTAATTGGCGTCGCGCAATTGCCTTCGGGTGCTTCTCTCGATAGAACAGAAGCGGTTGTGAAAGAGATGTCACGCCTCGCACTGATGGAGCCTGGTGTTGAAAACGTGGTAGCGTTCCCTGGCCTCTCTGTAAATGGCCCTGTTAACTTACCGAATTCAGCACTCATGTTTGCAATGCTCAAACCGTTTGATGAGCGTACAGATCCTTCACTATCAGCAAATGCCATCGCCGAACGCCTAATGGGTAAATTTAGTCAAATACCGGATGGTTTTGTTGGCATATTCCCTCCACCTCCGGTTCCCGGCTTGGGTTCGATGGGGGGCTTTAAGGTACAAATAGAAGATAGGGCTGATCTTGGCTTTGATGCGTTAGCGCAAGTGCAAGAGCAAGTGTTGATGAAAGCAATGCAAGCCCCCGAATTAACTGGCATGATGGCAAGTTTCCAGACCAATTCGCCACAAATCGATGTGGATATTGATCGCGAAAAAGCCAAAGCGCAAGGTGTTACGCTCACCGATATCTTTGATGCATTACAGATTAATTTGGGATCACTCTACGTCAATGATTTCAATCGTTTTGGTCGAACCTATCGCGTCATTGTGCAAGCAGATACACCTTTTAGAATGGATCCTAAAGATATTGAACTCATCAAGGTACGTAATAAGCATGGGGAGATGATCCCTCTGAGTAGCTTAGTGACGATTACCCGTACAAATGGCCCTGATCGCGTGATCCACTATAACGGTTACCCTTCTGTCGATATCACCGGCAACGCGGCTCCTGGCTTTACTTCAGGACAAGCCACTGATGCGATGGAGAAGATCTTACGTGAAACATTGCCCGAAGGCATGAGCTTTGAATGGACAGATCTAACCTATCAAGAGCAGTTAGCGGGTAATTCAGCACTCTATATTTTCCCATTAGCAGTGCTATTTGCTTTCTTGATCTTGGCTGCTCAATATAACAGTTGGTCATTACCATTCTCTGTACTATTAATCGCGCCAATGGCTCTACTTTCTGCTATTGCCGGCGTATGGTTGCTCAATGGAGATAATAATATCTTCACACAAATCGCTTTCATTGTGCTGGTCGGCCTTGCTGCAAAAAATGCGATTTTGATTGTTGAATTTGCGATCGCCCAAGAGAAACAAGGAAAAGATCCTTTAGCCGCCGTATCAGAAGCCGCTCATCTACGATTACGCCCTATTTTGATGACATCCTTTGCCTTTATTGCTGGCGTGATCCCGCTTGTTTTAGCGACGGGAGCGGGTTCAGAGATGAGACAAGCCGTGGGGGTTGCGGTGTTCTTCGGCATGCTAGGTGTAACGCTATTTGGTTTACTATTAACCCCTGTTTTCTACATGATGATACGTAAATTAGCGGGTAAAAAATCCCCATAATCGACCTCAAAAACAGTTCGCTAAACAACGATAGTTTAGCGAACTCATAATACAAACCTATTATATTGCATATAAAACAAAGAGATAGTTACATTTGACTGTGGCTATCTCTTTTTTGAACATAATAATAAAAAAAATGCTTGACCTTCCCCTTAAGGTAAACGTTAGGCTTTACGCATGATGATACTTAAGAGGGTAAATCAATGACTACTAATCTATCTCAATCTTCAGCCAATAGGCTGAGTTTACCAGTCGAAGGAATGACCTGTGCATCCTGTGTAGGCCGTGTCGAACGTGCCTTAAAAGCGGTCGATAATATTGACACCGCCGTCGTGAACTTAGCAACTGAACGTGCAGACATTACATTTAAAGAGCATGTTGATGTAGACGCCGCGATCCGTGCGATTGAAAGTTCAGGCTATAAAGTCAGAGAAGAAATCACAGAATTAGCCATTGAAGAGATGACGTGTGCATCTTGTGTTGGTCGTGTTGAAAAAGCACTTACTCAAATACCCGGTGTTATTGAAGCGAGTGTCAATTTAGCCACCGAGCGCGCTCGCATTCGCCATTTGTCTGGAGCCGTCACTGTCGCTGACTTAGAAGCTGCCGTTGTTCAAGCCGGTTATAAGCCTCGTCGCTTATCCGATGCCAGCACCAATGTGAATGAGCAAGCGGATGAACGTCGTGAACAAGAGGAGCGTTCACTGCGCCGTTCACTATTTACTGCCGCAATATTTACGCTACCAGTATTTATTATTGAAATGGGCTCTCACTTTATTCCGGGTATTCATCATTGGGTTGCAAATACTCTCGGTCAGCAACTCAATTGGTATATCCAATTTGTGTTAGCCACTCTCGTTTTATTCGGCCCAGGCTTGCGCTTTTTCCAAAAAGGGGTTCCCGCGTTGCTGCGTGCTGCACCGGATATGAACTCACTGGTTGCAGTCGGTACGGCAGCCGCTTACGGCTATTCCGTTGTTGCCACCTTTATGCCACAAATTCTGCCCGTTGGCACTGCGAATGTGTATTTCGAAGCCGCGGTCGTTATCGTGACATTAATTCTGCTTGGTCGCACATTGGAGGCGCGAGCAAAAGGGAAGACGTCTCAAGCCATTAAACGCCTTGTTGGCTTACAAGCCAAAACAGCACGAGTGGAACGTGATGGCAAAATGATCGAAATTCCACTCGATGAAGTCGCCACCGACGACATTGTTTTCGTTCGTCCGGGTGAAAAAATTCCTGTTGATGGTGTTGTTATCGAAGGGGCTTCTTATGTCGATGAAAGCATGATCACCGGTGAACCTGTTCCTGTCTCAAAAGAAATAGGCTCTGAGGTTGTCGGCGGTACTATCAATAAAACAGGGGCATTCAGTTTCCGTGTGACCCAAATTGGTTCAAACACCGTATTAGCACAAATTATTCGCTTAGTTGAAGAAGCGCAAGGATCCAAACTACCGATCCAAGCATTAGTGGATAAAGTCACGATGTGGTTTGTGCCAGCGGTCATGGCAGGTGCAGTTATCACTTTCTTTATTTGGTTGATTTTTGGCCCAGATCCTGCGCTCACCTTTGCTCTGATCAACGCCGTTGCGGTATTGATTATTGCATGTCCGTGTGCGATGGGCCTTGCGACACCAACATCTATTATGGTCGGTACTGGTCGTGCAGCGGAATTAGGTGTTCTTTTCCGTAAAGGTGAAGCCTTACAAGCTCTGCGTGATGTCAGTGTCGTCGCTCTGGATAAAACCGGTACGTTAACAAAAGGTCGCCCTGAATTAACCGATCTCGTTCCAGCAGAAGGATTTGAATATGATGAAGTTTTAGCCTTAGTTGCTGCGATTGAAACCCGCTCCGAGCATCCGATAGCCGAAGCCATTGTGGCTGCCGCAAAAGAAAAAGGGATTTCATTTGCCGCAATCGAAGAGTTTGAAGCCGTACCTGGGTTTGGTGTTTCAGCGAAAGTAGGAGGCCGTTCAGTTTCTGTCGGGGCTGACCGCTTTATGAAACAACTCGGCTTAGAAGTGAGCCATTTCCAACCAACCGCATTACGTTTAGGCGAACAAGGCAAAAGCCCGCTGTATGCGGCAATTGATGGGCGTTTAGCAGCAATTATTGCCGTTGCTGACCCAATAAAAGAGACCACCCCAGAAGCGATTAAAGCCTTACATTCATTAGGCTTAAAAGTGGCGATGATCACCGGTGATAATGCGGCAACGGCTGCTGCAATCGCTAAGCAACTCGGTATTGATGAAGTGGCTGCCGAAGTACTGCCTGACGGCAAAGTCGCAGCACTAAAACAGTTCCGTAGTAATGGCAATAAAGTCGCCTTTGTGGGAGATGGTATTAACGATGCTCCTGCACTTGCCGAAGCCGATGTTGGGTTGGCTATCGGTACGGGAACAGACGTCGCCATTGAAGCGGCAGATGTGGTCTTAATGTCAGGTGACTTGCGTGGTGTTGTCGATGCAATTGCCTTAAGCCAAGCGACTATCCGTAATATAAAACAAAACCTATTTTGGGCGTTCGCTTATAACGCGCTCTTGATCCCAGTGGCAGCAGGCTTACTGTACCCAATTAATGGCACTTTGCTTTCACCGATTTTAGCGGCGGCGGCAATGGCTCTTTCTAGCGTCTTTGTATTAGGTAACGCCTTACGTCTTAAACGCTTCCAAGCACCGATGAAAGAAGGCATCACTCAATAAACAATCGACAAGCCAGGCCTTGCTCAGGTCTGGCTATACCAATCGAAAGGAGAACATGATGGCGCTGACATCTCAACCTAAAATTACAATTTACACCACCCCCACCTGCCCCGATTGCCAATTGCTCAAAGAGTGGTTGGTTAAAGAGCAACTTACATTTGACGAGCGGGATCTGACCGACCCACAAATTATGGCCGAGGCGAAGGCGCGTACTGGTGTACGCGTCGCGCCAATTACCTTAATTGGAGAGCATCTATTTTACGGCACTTTTGCCTCACAAAAACCAAAACATTATCGCCGCTCTTAAACGGGCAAAAGAGAAGTCATAAGCACCTTGTTTCAAGGGGTATCATACTGTTGGAGAGGTAAAATTATGAATATTGGTCAAGCAGCCAAACTTTCTGGTATCTCAGCAAAAATGATCCGTTATTATGAACAAACAGGTTTGCTCCCCAAGGCTAAGCGTACCGATGCAGGATACCGTTATTACAATCAATCCGATGTCGATAGCTTTAATCTTATCCGCCGCGCTCGAGCACTCGGTTTTTCCACTGAACAAATTTCTGTTTTACTGTACTTATGGCGGGATAGAGAACGCACTAGCGCCGATGTTAAGGCGATGGCACTCACCCATCTTTCCGAGCTAAAAAGAAAAATCAATGAACTACAAGCTATCGCTAAAACATTAGAAACACTGACTCAACATTGCCATGGCGACAATAAACCTGATTGTCCGATCATTGAAAATTTAGTGAACCCAACAAAGCGCGATGAGACGCCGCCAGCTAAAAATCGTCGATTCGATAATTTCTCAATGCGTATGGTAAAAAATTGATTGACCTTCCAATAGGGGGAAGCTTTATATTGATTAACGTATTGATAATAGGAGTGTAAAAATGATTAATTTAACTATCCCAAAAATGGCTTGTGATGGCTGCGCGAAATCAATCAAAAAAGTGGTATTAGATATTGATGCGCAAGCACAGGTTGAAGCAGACCCTGCGACGAAAAAAGTGCAGATCAACAGCCGTATTGATGAAAGTATTTTCCGTACCGCACTCAGTACAGCAGGGTACCCAGCAGATCCAGCTTAAGAAAGGTTTATTGATAGCTGGCTGACTAAGATAGATATGCCATGTTAGCCAGTTATTTAGGATATGGATTGAATCGTTAACTATTTTTCGGTCATCATGTGCCTGCTTTGTTGTTAGGATCAACATATCAAAAGCAGGCAATTACACGGTTTAAATTACAGCCTTTGCCGAATTAATGGAAACGTTCTCCACCTTCTTCGCCGTCTTCGTCTTCGTCATCATATTCAGCATCAGGGTCTTCAAAATAGGTTCCCCAACCATCATAGTTGATACCTAATTTTTCAGCTAACTTCATCAACTGTTCAACTTGCGCATCGATCAACTCTGCATTAAGTGCACTTTCGCTGATCACATCACAACACATTAGCGTCACACCATTTTCGACTTCCAGCTCTTCCGCATCAGTGACTTCATAGCCTAATTTAAAGGCTTCTACCGCTGCTTTTTCTAGTAGTTCAAAATTGTCTGCTGAGAAATGGTGTTCAATTGCATACAATGCATCAGGATCACTGCCATCTTCCAGTAACTCTTCAATAATTAGACGCGTTTCTTCGTATTGTGCCTCTAACTCAGCTTTATCCACCATATCCACACCTCTTTTTTCATTATCGCTAGTCTCTAGGCCATTCTCCCATAGGGCTGCCAGTGACACCATACCTGAATGAATAATTTCTTTTCTATTGGGGGTTGATTTTGAATTTTTATGAATATAAATTGAATATTAATTCAAATAAAAAAGGCTGAATTTTATGAACCCCTTCTATAAAAAGCATTTTCTTAGGTTACTTGATTTTACACCTAACGAAATTCATTCATTATTGAAACTGTCAGCATGGCTAAAAGCACAGAAGAAAGCTGGCCTCGAAAAACCGCTACTCGCGGGTAAAAATATTGCCCTTATCTTTGAAAAAGACTCTACACGCACACGCTGTGCCTTTGAAGTTGGAGCGTTTGATCAAGGAGCTAGAGTGACTTACCTTGGCCCTTCCGGTAGTCAAATCGGGCATAAAGAGACCATGAAAGATACCGCGAGAGTGCTTGGTCGGATGTATGATGGTATTCAATATCGGGGGTTTAGTCAGTCAACGGTTGAAACCTTAGCAACACATTCGGGAGTGCCTGTATGGAATGGATTAACGAATGAATTCCATCCCACACAGTTATTAGCCGACTTACTCACTATCCGAGAACATCAACCGAACAAGCCTCTATCCGAAATTAAATTTGCTTATTTAGGCGATGCGCGTAACAACATGGGGAATTCCATGCTAGAAGCCGCCGCACTGACGGGGATGGACGTGCGTTTAGTTGCACCAAAAAGTTGCTGGCCGGAAGCTGAATTAGTTGAAATTTGCCAAAAAGCGGCGCTGAAAACGGGAGGGAAAATCACGCTCACTGAGGATGTCGCTGAAGGGGTCAAAGGTGCAGATTTCCTGTATACCGACGTTTGGGTGTCAATGGGTGAAGCAAAAGCAGTCTGGGCTGAACGAATTCATTTACTTAAGCCATATCAAGTGAATATGGATGTCATTGAGCTCACTGGTAACCCAGATGTCAAATTCCTACATTGTTTACCTGCATTTCATAATGAAGATACTACCCTTGGCGCACAACTCGCTAAAGAGTTTGATATGTGGGGAGGTTTGGAAGTCACGGAAGAGGTTTTTGAATCCCCTTACAGCATTGTGTTCGATGAAGCAGAAAACCGTTTACACACAATCAAAGCGGTAATGGTTGCAACATTAGCACCTGAATTACCTCGTGGTGTTATTTAATTGAGTGGCTTAGGTCGGTGGTGCCTACTCATAAAAGTTGAGGTAATAGGCACCACAATATCGCACAGACTCGAACTCAGCCTAATTGAAATCGGCGATACGGTGACTTAAGGTCTTTCGCCATTAGCCAGTCGAATATTTATCTTCTCTATAAGATCAGGTAGCTCAGCTAATGTCCCTATCACATAATGCGCGCCCGCAGTAAATAATTTATTAGCTGCTTGCTGGCGTAATTGTGTGGTGTCATCGGCTGACATGCTTTGATATTCATCCCATGTTTTACCAAACTCATTACCTGATAAAGCAAGACCAACACTCCACATGCCCGCATTACGCCCTTCTTCAATACCCGGTGCCGCATCATCAACCTTAATGCAATGGGCAACTGAATCGATACCCAATTCAATGACATTTTGTAGCGCCATCCATGAGCCAGGGCGACCACCCGCCGCTAAATCCTCACTCGCAATCCAATAGTATCCGACCGAACGGCAACCAAAAACTTTAAATACAGGTAAGCTGTAACGGTCAACTAAAAATGGAGACTACCTTAGCCATTCTCAACGACCTAAAATAGTCTCCAAATGTCACTTGCTTATTTTTATTTGGTAAGTCATCCACTTTTTATCTTGGCTATTCAACTTCAGTTCATATTGATTATTCCATAAGAACGTCGCTGACTTGTCTGTGTAATGCGGTAATACTAAATGCATTTGTACTGGTAAGTCAGAAATTATGCGATAATTATTTTTAGGTTTAGAATATTCATGGTGTGAGGAAATATATTTACTGAAAATATCAATATTTCTTTCATTTCCAATATCTAAATAAGGGCTATCTTTATTATTTTGAAAAAAAGGCGCATATTTACTAGCAACAATAATAAAGGAATCTTCGTCCGTTATTTCTATACCATTATAACGAATATTAGATATCCTTCCTTTTTTCACCTGTTCATTCCGCTTACCAGACAAGTCGTATAACGGCTGATTGCTAATATTTACATCATATGTCAACCCTATTATTGGGTAAAATAGAAAACTATGAAACTGATTATTTATCAAAGGAGTAGATTCACCATCAGGGGAGTTGTATATATTTGAGCTCATTTCTAACCATTCAATTATCTGCTGTTTATTTACTCTTAAGGCGGATAAATAAGCAGGGTAGAAAATTTGATTTAAGTCTCTATTCGTAAGCTTTCTATCCTGTATATCAATGATATAATTATCGTCATTTAATGAAAAAGAAGGTGAAATAGAAACAAGCAGTTTATCATTTTCATTTGTGTAATTTTTCATATAATCATGAATTGAATCAACAAGGAGTGTTGTTAAACTTTCATTTCCTATTAAATTAAAATTATTATCAATTTTAAATTGATCAAGACTGACCTCCTTATCTAAATCTTTTTTTAAGTCTATTTCTGTATCATTTATACATGATAATACACTTTTAATAGTATTTTCCGCAGCAGGCACATCACTTTTTTCTAACTGATAACCTTTACTACTTTTTATAAGCCATTGCCCATTCTTTTTTTCAAGGTTAAAGGTTATTGCAGATACTGACTCCCCCCATTTCCCTGGTTGTGCGGCTGGCTTATCAAATATTTTTCCTGATTCAATATTAATATTTTCATGCGCTATCGTTTTTTTAGAAGGAAATATTTCATGAGTATGACCAAATAAAACACCATCAATATTTGGATTTCTTGCAAGATAATATGCTACATTCTCCATTCCATATTCAATTGGTGATACATCAATCCCTGAATGGGATAAAGCAATTACAAGATCTGCACCATCCTTTCTAGCCTTATCTGCTGCGCTATTGGCAGATTCTAGCATATCAAAAAATATAATTTTATTTTCCAGTTTACTTTTATTAAAAAGCATTGTTTGCGGAGGAACCAAGCCTATGTAAGCAATTTTCAATAAGTGATTTTTACCTACGTCATCGATTACATTTTTTTCTTTTATAATATACTCAGGATAAAGGCTTTCCTGTTTTTCTTTATCAATAACATTACTTAAAACCACAGGAAAGTTTGCACCTGAATAAGACTTCTTTAAAAAATCAACGCCATTATCAAAATCATGATTACCTGGAGTTGCGACATCATAATTTAGGGCATTCAAGCTGCATATAATAGGAGAAATATTATAATAGGCATCATTCTGATTATAACGTTTAATGACATGATTACCGATTGGGTTTCCTGATAAAAGATCGCCAGTATCAACTAAATAAGTATTTTTATGGTCACGTCTAAACTTTTCAATAGTGCCTATCCATGATATCAAACCATAATTTTCGCTTTTAGTATTACTGTAATAGTTATCATCACTAATAAAAGAATGGATATCTGATGTACTGAGTATATTAACCTCAACTAAATTATCAGCATACGATGATGAGATTAAAACGCTTATTAATAATGAACCAAGAAATATTCTCTTCATATTATTATCTCAAAATTAATTTATTATAATAATTTTTTTGCACTAAACATTAATGTTTATTAAGTCATTACACCTTGACTCAAATTAATGCGTGATCCAATTATCACAGGCGAGTTGCGCCACTTTCATTTCTATATCAAAAGGAACTGGTTGTGGGATATTTTTTAATGTTTTACTACTGAGTGCTATTTTTTCTAAGCTTAATGTTTGTAGCGCCAGTCCTAAATCCATCACTTCAATAGGATTACCATTACCTGCGGATAAATTGACTAAATTTGCATCAGACATTAAAAATATATTTTTACCTGTTTTCAGTTGGTATCTGTTGATATTAGGCGTGACGTCTTCGCAACTAGATGTGATGGAATTCAGCGCTTTTATATCAACTTCACGTTGAAAGTGCCCTGCATTTGCCACAATGACATTATCTTTCATTGCCGTAAAATGCTTCGAGGTCAGTATGTTATCTCGTCCCACTACACTGACAACAAAATCAGCATCACACAAAGTATCCAAAAGTTCCGCGGTCTGAAAACCTTCTAAATGTGCCTCCAACCGAGTCAGTGGATTTGTGTCAACAACAGTAACATGAGCCCCCATTCCTCTGAAGCGCTGCGCTACACCAGAACCACAATATCCATATCCGATAACGACAACCTTTTTACCGTGTATCATCACATTAGTCGCATGAGCAATACTTTCAACAACTGATGAACCGACGCCATATCTGTTTTCTATAATTCGCTTAGACTGAGTATCATTAATAATGAGTGTTGGCCAAAGTTGAGAAACAAAGTTTTCTCGTAAACGATTTGCCCCTGTTGTTGTCTCTTCAGTTGCACCAATAATTGTCTTTTGTAACGACTTAAATTTAGGATCAGTCAGGACTAGTTCATGCAAATCAGCGCCATTATCAGCAATGATGCAAGGGTTCATTTCTAATACCTTTTTACAATAGGTAATATGATCCTCAAATGACTCGTTTCTTCTCGCAAAAACACTGACATTCATATACTTAACCAATGCTGCGGCTGTTTCATCCTGTGTCGAACCAGGAGAGCCTGTAATGGCAATTCTTGCGCCACCTTTTGTTAAAGCTTCAAGCCATACTCCTGTTTTCGCTTCAACATGCAAACAAATGCCAATAGTCATTCCTTTAAAAGGCTGTTCCTGTTCAAGTCTTTTTATTAAATGCTTCATAATAGGCATATGTGTTTTTGCCCAATTAATACGCTTCATCCCAAGTTCTGCCAAACTCATATCTTGAATAGAGTACTGATCGATATCTAACATAATATATACCTCAAAAATTTTACATTTTTATTAAACATGAATTTTTTTAACATTGTTTTTTGTAAAAATCAGATAGACCACATAAGCTAGTGTAAATACAAGCGTATAACTAGTGAATATAATCCAGAACATTTTCCAATCAACAACACCATTCGTTGTATTAAGGTCTAATACCCAACCACTCAGTATTGCCCCTAAAAAAGTACCAAAACCATTAACCAATGTAGTAAATACACCTTGCGCGGTAGATCGAAATTCCGGGGTTATTTCTTTTTCCAAAAATAAAGAACCAGATATATTAAAAAAATCAAATGCACAACCATAAATTATCATAGAAAGAAATAACACCATGGTTCCTATATATGTAAAATCGCCATAAGCAAATAATCCAAAACGTAATATCCACGCAATCATACTTAGTAATAAAATTTTCTCTATTTTTATGTACCTTAATAACAATGGGAGTAGCAATATAAACAAGACCTCAGAAAATTGCGATATTGATAAGAATATTGTCGGATGCGCTGAAAAAATTGAATTTTTGGCTTCAGGTAATTCAGAAAGGTCTTGTAAAAAAGGTACACCTAATGTATTTGTGATCTGTAAAACAGATCCTAAGAGCATAGAAAAAAACAGAAAAACAACCACTTGAGGCTTTCCAAATAGAATTTTTAAGTCGCTAAATTCAAAAGCATGAGGAGCATCTATTACAGATTTACTGTGATTATTTATTGAGATAAAAACAATAGAATAAATACTCAAAATAACAGAAGCAATTGCAGCAATGTACAGTTGATAATAGCTAGTTTCTAATTCCAATAAACTAATTATCCACATTGCGGATATAAACCCAACCGTCCCATACACTCTAATTTTAGGAAAATATTCTTCTGAATTTAATTTTTCCTTACCAATAGTTTCAAAAATTATGCTATTGCATATCGACATTGTTGGCATATAAAAAAGAAGATGAAACAATGTCATTAAAAAAAGTAAGCTAAATGAAGAACTATGCGCCATTAGAATTAGAAAAAATGCTGATATCAAATGAGTTGTGACATAAACTAATTTTCTATTGTTGATTTTATCTGCTATTAGACCGATTAAAATAGGTGAGCATAATGATGCTATTCCTAGTGTGCTAAATATTAACCCTACATCCCCACCTTTAAAATGAAGGGTATTGAGCATATATGATGCAAAGGTAACTAACCAAGAGCCCCATATGAAAAACTGTAAAAATGAAACTATTTTTAATCGAGTGATTATACTCATGATAGTCTTTTTACCTCACGAAATAATATATAAATACACTTATTTATTATGGGAGCCGAGGCATTGCACTTAAAAATATTTTTTAACTTAAATTAATCACAGTCTATCCCATAAACGCTTATCATGTTCAATTAATATACTCACTAACTAGTAAGAATAAAGTGATGTACTTCACAATAGGTTATACGTATGACTTGATGGTGATCATATCATTGAAGAATACTGATAAATTAGTAGGCTCAAATAGGTTTTATCCCTTAGTATTAATACATGCGGTCATTACCTATTTGATATAAGAATATATTATTATTTATCTATTGATTATGTTTTTTATTGTTGGAGAGGAAATGTCTACGGTTAATAGCAAAGATGTCGCCCGTTTAGCGAATGTATCACAATCAACAGTATCTCTCGTATTCAGTGGTCGTTATCATGGCAGAGTATCTGATAAAACGCGCGAAAAAATTCTCAGCGTTGCAAAAGAACTTGGTTATCATCCCAATATTAATGCGCAAGTTTTACGCAGTGGGAATTCTAAGACTATCGCCTTTATTGTCCCAGATATTCAGCAACCTTATTTTGCAAAAGTTGTTCACGCAGCAGAAATTTTCGCAACCAAATCTGGTTATTCTTTAATTCTTTTAGATAGTTATGCTAACAAACAATGGCATGAGCATCTAATATCATTATTTCAAAGTAAGCTTATCAGTGGCGGTATAATTTACTCATGTGACAAGAAAAACATCGAATTATTAAGATATTACCGAGAAAAACTGATATTTATTGAGTCTGATGACGAAAAAAACAACGATATTTGCTTAGAGGTAAAAAAAGCGATCGAATCTATATTTTACATTGCAAGTAAAATGAAACGATTCAGAGTTGGTTCTTTTAGAACTGATCTTCCAAGGCAACACTTCTTAACGCGACATGAACTTTTTGATCAGCAATTCAATTCATTAGAAAATCCAGAAAAATCTAAGCATATCGTGTATTCATCATTCAATCTCGCGCAATCAACTGAGAATGCAGAGATATTACTGCAGCAAAAACCCAATATTGTTTTTTGTGATGACGATATTTTAGCAGGCGCTATCTATCGGGCAGCAAAACACCTGAACATTCATATTCCTAACGATGTGGCAGTAATAGGATTCAATGACACAGATCTTTGCAGCTATTTGAACCCAGAATTATCTACCGTACAAATTCCGACTCAATACATAGGGGAAATCGCTATCAAAATGCTATTGGAAAAAATATCAAATAATCCACAAATCATAGAAAAACAGTTCGTTACGTTAAAAGTTGTTACTAGAGGGTCGACACAAGCTTAATCCTCGAATAAATATCAAGAAACTTGATTTTAAGTGAAAGGAGACGGTCGAGTATTCGATGCGTTGATTATAGGATAAACTGCACTTTTTGTGGGCTTGTTGCAAAAATTGTCGAAGTGAACAACATTAAGGTCATTGCTCGCTTCTTTAGGAAAAGTCATGTCACTAAAGTCAGTGATATGCTGGCCGAACACGGTATGTCGGTTCATCGCTCGACGAATTATCGTTGGTTTATTGAATATGCACCGATACTCCGTAAAAACTCAAAAAATATCAATTTATTCGAGCTGTCTCTTCTTGGCAGCTCTTGGGGAGCATTCGATGCCGATGGGATTAGTGCTGGGCATGAGTGCTATGCGCATAATGTCGGTGTTAGCGCAATCTCCAGCACCTCTGCAACTCTTACCTTCTCCGAAATATAATCATGGTCAGCCGTGATTGCGGATAGAAAAAGGCAGTCCTAATGGAGTGACGGATTTATTGCTACCCCAACAGGGTGATCCGTTTAACGAAATTTACCTCAAAGAAAAAGCATGGTGGCAAATGTATGAGCCTGATATTTTAGATAAAGGTCAGGGTGTTATTGATGGTTAAATTAGAACGACTCGCTAAGCGACTCAGTCAATGACAAATATCTCTCTGATTTGACTGTTTTTATACAAAATAACTGGAAACGTAAGTGGACTTAGACGCAAAAAAATCTATTTTTCTGTATGCAAACGCTTGCGTCATGAAAAGACACGCGTATAATGCGCCACAATTTGCCGGGAGAAAACATGAACGCTGTTGCTCTATTTGTTTCAAAGAACACCTCCACTGCACTGCCTTCTGGCGGTCTGGACAGCCTGTTTTTTCCCTCCGTATTTCAAGAAAAGCCCCTCATTGAGGGGCTTTTTTTTGGCCTTTCACCTTATACGTCTTGCTGACACAGGAGAACAACGATGCCGAACCCTCTATACCTACGCGACATAATCTCAATTAATGATTTAGATCGCACCGACCTTGAACTTGTGCTCAAAGTGGCTGCCTCCCTAAAACAGCAACCTCAGCCAGAATTTTTAAAACATAAAGTCATCGCCAGTTGTTTCTTCGAAGCGTCGACTCGCACACGTTTATCCTTTGAGACCGCAATTCACCGCCTAGGAGCATCTGTTGTGGGGTTTTCTGACAGCACCAACACGTCACTGGGGAAAAAAGGTGAAACACTCGCAGATACCATTTCGGTGATCAGCCAATATGTCGATGCTATCGTGATGCGCCACCCACAAGAAGGTGCTGCACGCTTAGCCAGCCAATTTGCGGGGGAAATTCCCATTATCAATGCTGGTGATGGTTCAAACCAACATCCAACACAAACACTACTCGACCTCTTTACTATCCAAGAAACCCAAGGTCGTCTTGAAAACCTACAAGTCGCAATGGTGGGTGATTTAAAATACGGCAGAACAGTCCATTCACTGACACAAGCCCTCTCTAAATTTGAAGGCAATCACTTTTATTTTATTGCGCCAGAAGCGCTATCTATGCCAATCCATATCCTGCATCTTCTTGAAGAAAAAGGCTCCACATACAGCTTACATAACAATATTGATGAAGTGCTGCCTGAGTTGGATATCCTTTATATGACACGAGTACAGAAAGAACGTTTAGACCCGTCTGAATATGCCAATGTCAAAGCGCAATTTGTACTCCGTGCCGCAGATTTACAAGATGCCAAACCCAATCTTAAAGTTTTACATCCATTACCGCGCGTTGATGAAATCACTGTTGATGTTGATAAGACCCCTTACGCCTACTATTTCCAACAAGCGGGTAACGGCATTTTCGCAAGGCAAGCTTTGTTGTCTCTGGTTTTAAATAAAGAATTGGCCATCTGAGGAGAAACACATCATGACACACGATCATAAATTACAAGTTGAAGCAATTAGTTGTGGCACTGTCATCGACCATATTCCTGCTCAAATTGGTTTTAAGCTATTGAGTCTATTTAAACTCACCTTAACAGATGAGCGCATTACCATCGGTTTAAATTTACCCTCGAATAACTTGGGGAAAAAAGATTTAATCAAAATCGAAAATACTTTTTTGACACCAGAGCAAGCCAACCAATTAGCGATGTATGCACCAGAAGCAACCGTTAATCGTATCGAAGACTACCAAGTGGTTGAAAAATTAGAGTTACGATTACCTGAATATATCGACAATGTATTGATTTGCCCAAATAGTAACTGTATTAGCCATAATGAGCCGGTGTCTAGTAGCTTTAAGGTGAAAAAAATGGGCAAAGAAGTGGCGCTAACCTGTAAATTTTGTGAAAAAGAGTTCGACAGAGACGCCGTTATTAATAACCAATAAATGAGATTCGTGTGACCACGGCTTTGTATGTGAGCTTCAAAGCTTTATACTGAACTTCTATAAGCGAAAGTTACCACTTTTTTACCTGATTAAACGGAGTATTTATGTCATACGAAATCAGTACAGAAAACGCACCGGCAGCTATTGGCCCTTATGTTCAAGGTGTTGACTTAGGCAGTATGGTCATTACATCTGGCCAGATCCCTGTTGATCCAAAAACAGGTGAAGTGCCTGAAGATATCGCGGCACAAACTCGTCAATCACTCGCAAACGTGGCAGCTATCTTAGAAAAAGCAGGCCTTAGCGCTGCCAATATCGTGAAAACCACGGTATTTGTGAAAGATTTGAACGATTTCGCAACCGTAAATGCAACTTATGAAGAGTTTTTCAAGCAGCATAATGCACCATTCCCAGCGCGCTCTTGCGTTGAAGTTGCCCGTTTACCGAAAGATGTAAAAATCGAGATCGAAGCGATCGCTGTTCGTAAATAATTTACCTATCATTGGAAAACCTGCTAAATAAAATTGGCAGGTTTTTTTATCAATGCCCCAATGTATTTCCTACCGACACAATAAAATATTTTGTGCGCTATCTTGTTATTTCACCGCCATTCCGGCATATTTGAGCCGCATTTTAAATTGCCAATTCGGCTATGCCATCAATTTCACTAAGGGGGTTACCATGCGTAAAAACAATCTAAATAAATTCACTGCATATTCTATTCATTCATAATTTAGAGAAGGTTTACTTCTCTAAAAAGGAGAAGTTAATGGTAACACTTGTTGAGCTGAATCAAGATAACTGGGAAGATTGTGCTGATTTGCAAGTATCAGAGGAACAATCACAATTTATTGCTTCCAATTTATATTCAATTGCTGAAGTCCAATTCTTACCACGGTTTATCGTTAAAGGGATCCAGCATCAAGAAACACTCGTTGGGTTAGTCATGTATGGCATTGACCCTGACGATGGGAATTATTGGATTTATCGCTTTATGATAGATGAATCTCATCAGCGTCAAGGCTATGGTTTGCAGGCCATGCTTTTATTAATTGATGAGATAAAGTCATCAAATAAGGATAATATTCCTGCCATTATGATTGGCTATCACACCGATAACGTGGGTGCACACCACTTTTATCAGAGTGTCGGGTTTGAATTTCAAGGCCTAGCTGATTGGGGGGAGTATTTAGCTAAGTTTGATTTAATCAAACAATAACCCTTTTGATTTAAAAGCGTGACTTGAAGTGACCTCCAATAACTGGGCAACCAATTATTGGGGGTCTTTTTGTATTCAATGGGATTGGCAATTAAAGCCATCACAAAGGATAATAAGTATTGCTCAAATAATATGCTATTGAGGTTTATCTTTAGAGTCACCCTTGATTATCTAAAAATAATTCACTTATATATCAATGTATTAAAATATAGTCGAGCATTAGAAAATATCTATTAGCGATATTAATTACAATGCTAACAACAACCCCTTTGACTTCTCCTTCGGACCACTTATTGGTTTAGGATTATGAATTGATATTATTAATGTTGTTTTCACTCGTACAGGAACTGGAGAAAAATGGCGTAAGTTCTGTCTGCATATGGAAGAAAAAGAGGAATCACGCAATAAGCCAGACTTGAATGGCTATACAAGGCCTTTTCATTGAAGCTCGGCTCTTAGACAGCGGATTAAAACTAACTTTTGATAATGAAATGAAGCTCACTTCTAAATTAGAAGGGGAATTTAGTGGCAGTATTAACTTTAGGTTAGTGGTGGATAAAAATAGGATCGGTTTAACCGTAACTTAAATTCAATTATAAATTTGAGGTTAAAGCTGGTATAGTGGGAAATGAACAAGTCAATTAACAGGTTCTACTACCAATAAATTTAAATGAGAATTTCTCCCAGAAGATATAGTTCTCGCTCCTAAGGCTGAAGGTACGATACCTATTTATCATTTTAACGGGTAAATTATGATTAAGAAAATACTATTATTAATGTTGATCTTCATTTCATCTAATGTTGCTGCCACAAAAATGCATGATAATGAACTAAAAAAATATGACTATAAAATAGGTATTGATTTAAATCAATGTGGGATAGAACTATATATTAATGATGTAAAGCTAATATATAATGTTGATATGAATAAATTTAACACTACATTTGGTATTGGTTCTTTTCTTAAAGAAAAAAATAATAAAATCAGAATTGTATTGTTTTCACTAAATAAAAATTCCGAAATTTTCACTACAGGTGCTGAGTGTAATTTTGAGTTTCTAGCTAGAGATAGATTTGAAAGTGATAAGTTAAACCATATTTCACTTATTAGTTACAGACCAAACGAAGATATTGATTTTAACATAAAAAAAGCATCTCACTATAAAAATTCGAACATTAGCTGGGGAGAACTAGTGGATGATTTAAAGGTTGAATTCATTGGTAACGATGATAATTATTATAGAATGACTCAACAATTTAATATCAGAGAAGATTTTCCAGCTTGGAAGTGGACTACATCATACCAATTTAATGATAACATCGAGTTTGTTAATGACCTCCCTCTTGATCAGCAAGCTAAATTAAAAGAGATTTACACCGAAATATGGGATGCTTTTAACCGACAAGATGAGAAAAAAATAAAACTATTGTTTAATGAGATGTTAGAAGAATCAAGTTCCGCAGATGGAGGGAGCGTTGAATCATATTATAACTCCCTTGGTTTTTCTATGCTTTTCGACAAAGAGCAGTATCAGTTAAAACCACTCAATATTTCTAGTAATAGTGAGATCTCTAAATACCTTGATAATCGTGTTATTTCAGTTTTTAAGTCACCAATCGCTTTTAAAGATTTAGAGTCTGGTCAGTCTATTGGTATTAATCCTAAATTACGCTTTGATGGTGAAAAATTTATTATTTCTAGATAATAATACTTTAAACATCAATAATCCTCATTAGTAATTCAAACTCGGGCCATGTTAAACATGGCCCTACACAAATGATGATAGAGCCATGTCCACTCCCTCACCATTAATGAAGAATAGACATTATTAGCAGAGCAAGAGACAACAGTTAAAGAGGGTTAGTTTAAATCCAATGCTAAAAATAGCAAAATTCAAAAAGAATTAATCAGTAATACACAGTTGTAGGAAGCTATTAATTATTGATAACCCATTGTTCTTTCTAGACTAAAACTATCACCAAGTTAAATATTGCATTTTATAATTATAAAAATATGCAGATGGTGAAATCTTTACAACAACGCCTTATCTATCCATTATTGATGGTAAAGTTACAATAGTTAAATAGTACTCTTGATGAATTGGCAATTAACAGTCAGTGATGACTGGCTATTAATTAGCGCTGAAAAAGAAAAACAGTTATCCCCTTAGGGGGCTGATATTGATGAAATATTCAAAATTAGCTAAGGAAGATTTTCTCATTTCCTGCCCCTGTCAATAAACGGCTTTGATATTTTATCAAGGCCGTTTATTAACTTACTTTTATCTTATCGAGAAAAAACATAAACAATTAATCAAATGTCGCTATCAACCAAGCAGAACCTTTATAATCCCCCGCGGCGGCATTTGTTCCTTGGATATGACTCGTAATTTTAATTGTTCTTAGGTCTTTAATCTCAATTTTAAAATCTTTACCCGTTTGACCCGTTGTTTCATCGGTCATGGTCAAGTTACTGTAGATTTTATGATTACTATTTTGGCTACTCGTCATTGGTAAACGTTTCTGTGGGTCATTGTCTGTTGCATAATCAAGGCGTAACCTGACATTTGTTGGAATAGCGAACTTGCAGTTATAAGTCACTTGTTCAGTGACAACACTATCGTAATTTAATGTGTTTAAGTGTCCATGCCGTAAGTTTACTGTCCCCGCTTGCCCAGTGGTCGTGGTGGTATTACACGATGAGCCCACATTTAATGTTGAAGAGAGTAAGCGCATTGGAACCGTTGTTTCCTCTAATGGCCAAGATGTATAGATTGGCGGTACTTTAGGGTTCATAAATGCACGTACATACCCCCCAAGAGGCATAGCAGCAATCATCACCTGACCATCAATAATGCGCTCATTAATATAAAATGTTACGGTGATGGGAAACTGTACTCCAAAATTAGATGCCGACGCTATCATCGCTGTACTCGAAGCATTCGCACAAACTCCAGCTCCCGTAATATTGATCCAATTAAGCATTCTACTCTCAACGGTCATCACGACGTTACTATTGATGCGATAACCTGGTTTGCCTTCTATCGTAGCGGCTTCAGGGACATACATGAATAGCCTGTGGTAAGCACTATCACTACCAATAATCCTCGTACTTGTTCCCCCCCAAGTTCTACCAATACATTTTGCCGCTCCCGTTGCTTTAACCGCTGAGTCAATGCTACTAATCACTATCGGCTCCCCCACACGATAATAATTTTTACCATCAGAGCCGGTGACAGGCGTCGAAACGATTGCGCTATTACTCGCCAGTGTGATCAAATAGCCATCATTTGGGTTTTGGATCATCGGTGCATAGTTTGCTAGGGCAATCGAGGGAAGTAATAAACCGCCTGATGCAATGCCCCCCCAGCCGATTTTCTTTTTTTTAAAAGACTGCAACCCGTGTGTAAGAATAATGCCTTTTAAGTTCAACATAATCATGATCCTACTAATGATAAGTCACAGAAAGGGTGACGGTTGACGTAAATTTCCCCAGAGCCAATTGATTGATCGGCACCGTACTCACTAATTGCGCTTGTAAATCCATGCGATACAATGTCGCGTCCACCCGTTCGGGGTAAATTCGTTGCTTTTTACTCACTTCCAATGCACGCACCGTGCCGCCCGTCACCTCTTTAAAATCAATACTCAGCCCATTGATACTGGTCGCTAAAATATTTTTCCCGTTATATAACACGCTGCTGCCCCCTTTGGGGCTCAACACGATAGCTAACGTATTGTTGAAATTACACCCCGTGATATAGAGTGAAAAATCGTTCACTGCCGCCGATGTATTCAGTGAGTTTGGGTTAAGTGTGCCGAAACCAATTTTCAGTGGTGAGCTGCTGTTTTCACTGCGAATATTACAAGCGGGATCTACCATGGTGGCGGTCACATCCACCAAAACGTCAGCGTGGCTCTCTAATACGGTCAATAACAGGAGTAACCCGAGAGGCTGTTTGAGTTTATTCAGTTTTATCACTATTCGTACTCCACCTGAAAGGTCACGATCCCGGAAAAATCGCCCACATTAGCTTCGCCAGTGGCGGGTTTACGGACAAAAACACCAAAATCAAATTGTTGTAAGCCGTCAACCACACTGACATCACCCATCGTCATCGGCTTATTCCACACAAGGGGTTTTTCATCATGATCGACCAGCCCCAAGACGACCCCACTGTCGCCTTTGGTGATTAAAAAACTCTCACCGCCAATCGTAACTAATTCGCTGCTTTTCCACGTTAATTGAATACTTTTTTGTAAATCCGTTGCACTACACTTATCGATGGCAATGGTAAAGGGCGTCACCGCGCTGGTGCCATTTTCATTAATCAATTGCCAACGCAAGTTATACAGTGTGATTTTCTGATGGAGAGAGCCGGCTGCCACTTGGCATGCCGTGTTGACCAGCTCACCACTCAACTCAATATCTAAGCTATTGGCCGCGCGTACCTGAGAAGCTCCCCCGAAAAGCGCCACCGAAAACAGCCAAATATACTTTGCTGCCCTATTCATAGCTCACCTCTAAACGCACCGTGTGCCCATCTTTCATCCATGTCGGTAGGTCGATTGGATTATCCCCATTTAGCAAAGACAGCGGGTAACGCACTGAAAACACCCCGCGTTGTACATCGTAAAGCCGCACACTCGCTGGGGTATTGGCTGCTGCATTAAACACCGCCATTTCTTGGTACTTGTTTCCCGCGCCACACCCAATCAAACGCAGCGTGTTATCTAACGACAAATTGCAGGGGGCATTAAATAGCGTGGCACTCACCTGTATTTGGCCTTGATGCTGCGGTTCGTAGTCCGATTGATTAACCGGTGTATTCGCCACAGGGCTATTAGCCATCGCCCATTGGCTCAAGACACTGCCAAGAACAAACAGTACCGCGTTGTACCCGGCTGTTTTGATGAACATGTTGTGTTTACGCATCGTCCTTTCCCGTTCGCTCATACGCTGAAAATTACGGCTCACCCGTTACCGTGCAAGTCTCACCTTGGCAACGAAATGCCAGCGTGGGCTTACCACCATAATCATTGATGTACGTCAGATACGGTGTGGACAGTGCGGGGGATACCACATCCTGTGTTGACTTAGGCGGCACCATAACCACATCAAATGAATTGTGCTCAGCCGCGGCTTGACTGTTCCCTAGCCCAATCACCGTTAAGTGAAATGGCGTGGTATTATTGATGCGATAACCTTTCGCTATCTTTGTTAATGTGACTTGATGCGCCCACTTAGTGTCTGATTCAGGCAAAATACTGGCCGGTCGATAAAACAGTTTGACCCGTGATTGCAAGGCAATTTGTAAGGTATTGCCATCGGTGGATTTAGGGGGCACTTCACGCAAATTGAAGTAAAACACCGACTCACGATCTTGTGGCAATTGGCTCAGTGCCGGCGTCGTGCTTAAACGCACTAAACTGTTGCTCATGGGCTCAATGCGTTGCAACGGCGGCGTCGCCAAAATAGCCCCTTTGGTGAGCTTATTTCCCTGTAAATCTTCAATCCAACTTTGGGCTAAGTAAGCTTCTTCAGGGTTATCGTTCGAAATGGTGACGTTAATCGATTTTTCCGTTCCCGGAAAAATGATGCGTGTTCTATCTAATGTGACTGCGCTGTAGGCACTCATTGAGACAAATACCGCGATACCCACCCACATATGGCATAATCTTTGACCTAAATTCAACATCATTGACCTCATAAAACGAATAAAAGACTTATTTTGCTGGCGTTACATTTGCCGTTGACAGCGCGGGCGCGGGTGCAGCGCAAGGCAGCAATAACATGCTGGATAATGACGTGACATTGTCAGGCATGCGTAATTCACACTGCTTCTTTCCGGCCCAATAAACAGACAGGATTTCTTGAGGGGAAATACCGACCAACCACGTCACCCCCTCTTCACCCACAATGCCCAATTCACGGTTGTCAGCATTGCGCACACTGGCCCCAAACGGGGGATTTTTGCCATCACTCAACGATACGATGGCGAACAGTTTTTCCCCTTTCATCACCGATAAACGGCGGTAACCTATCGCGCCTTTGGTTAAGGTAATGTCGGTCGTTGACTGTAACGTTTCTAAATTCTCTGGCAGCTGACTGGTGTTAATCGACGCCGTCGATTTACGGTAACTGTTCACGTTAGGAATAACCGCAATCCCAAAACGGTTGGTTTTGATGACGCCACTGTCCAGTGGCACATCCCCCACCCCCGGTGTTTCAATCATTAAGCGGGTATCGCCATTTGCTGAACGGTGCAGTGCTACCCCGTGAGCCGTCGCCGTGATCCCACTGTTAATCGAGGCGCCAAAACTGCGATATTGTTGTGGCACATAACTGACGTTCGTGGATAAGTTAGCCTGCGACAGATCGCGTGAATAATAGCCACTGAAACTCGACTGACTCTGCATATGCTGTCCGTGGTTATACCCCACATTCAGGCTGTAATTATCACGATCGCTATAGCCGCTATACCCGACACTGTGGCTATATTGGTTATACTCACCGGCACGTGAATAGCGTTCGGAGAAGGTGATATTGTGCCCGCGATACAGAGGAACCGTTAAATACAGGTTGATAGCATCATCTTTATAGCCGTTATCACGCTCGGTACGCGTCGCCGATAATGAAATATTGGCATCTTGCTGCGATAGCCTAGGTATGCTGATATTGGTACTGGCGTATAAACCATATTGCGTTTGCGGTTTATCTTGCCAATAAGTACTGTATTGATAATTCAACGATAAACTGAAATTATCAAAATACTTGTTCAGATAGATTTGGTAGTTTTCTTTTGCCACACGCGCCACATGACCGCTACGGCTTTGATCTATAAATTGGCTTAATGTGCGGTAATCTCTATCGGCAAATCGATACCCTGCAAAGGTAATATCCGTGCGTAACTCATCAAATGACTTTGCATAGTTGAGGCGATAGGAGCGGCCTTGCAGCGTGTGATGGGTAAAGCGGGCAAAAGACTGCGTCATATCGAGTGACAATGCCCCAAATGCAAACAAGTCTCGCCCAATCCCTATCGCTGCGGTTTGGTAATCCCCATTCAGTTGCGTCCCCCCATACAGTGACCACGCATTGGATAACCCATAAGACAACTCGCCGCTGATCACCGGCTTACCAGTTAGGCGATGACCGTCATAGCGCGTTTTACCCGCCACTAACTTATAAATAATGCGCCCCGGGCGGGTTAAATAAGGCAGTGAGGCGGTGTTGAGACTAAATGTTTTCTCTTCGCCATTTTCTTCACGCACAGTGACATCGAGCACCCCTCGTACGCCGCTGTCCAAGGTCTGAATGCGAAACGGCCCCGGGGGCACCGTGGTTTCTAAGATCACGCGGTCTTGGCTACGCACAATCACCGTGGCATTCGTGTTCGCCACGCCAATAATTTCCGGCGCGTACCCCACCAATTTAGGCGGTAACATGCGGTCGTCACTTTCGAGGGCGATACCACTGTATTGCCATGACTCAAACACATCAGAATAGAAGTAGTTTTCCCCAATGGTCAAAATAGAGGCTAATTTCTTCAAGGAGGTAAACGCATACAGCCGGCTAAAATCAAAACGGTGGGTTTCTTGGGGGTTGCTGCCACCGTGCTGTTTTTGGTAGTTCGCGTTATAGTCACCACGAAAACGCCAAGCACCGAGGTTAAGACCTGTTGTACCATTGGTGGATAAATAGACCCGTTTGCTCCCGCGACTTTCTTCGATAACAGACGCATTGGCGCTATAATCCACAAAGGCACCATTCACCCCCTCTTCCCATAACGCCGGGGGTGTCCAGTTCGGATCACGGTATTCCATCCATAACTGGGGAATGGTGATTTTCAGTGAGAGTGTGGACAATTCAACCGTCGATTGCACCCCTGTTAACGCGGAAAAATCAAGGCACTGCCCCGCCTCGGAAAGGGTGACTTTTTGTTTTGCCGAATCTTTCAGGCCAATCAGATCCAGTAAGTTCGCCGGTATGCAAATGGCATGTTGTGCTAAGACCGTGATATCACGAGGCGCCCCTAAGCGCTGGCCGTTAACAAACACGGTTAACACATAGTCTCCGGGAGGTACATAACCCGCAACGGAAAATTGGCTCATATCGACGTTTTGCATATCTTCCGCATCCAATACGTCAGTATTGAACTCTGTTGCAGACACCGTGCATGCACTGACGCTCACCGCCAATAAAACGGCCTGCCTGACTTTGCTAAGTTTGAACATCATGCTCTGTACCATCCCAAAGACAGCAAGAATGCCTCCTCAATGTCATCATTGAAGACGTGCTTCTGTGCTTTATTGATAATCGATAAAAAAACGAACCAGCCCGTGATAACGTCCTGCTTGTAGCGGCTTTCCTGTCAGCTCGAGCCGTAAAAAATAGCGCAAAAAGAGGGTTTGCCCCGATTGACCTTGCCGTAACACACTGTCAAACAAAGGATAGGTTTCCCCAGGGATCACGATATTTTTCGTGTTATCCAGCACGGATACGCCCAACCCCTGAGAAGGCCCTTGCAAGGCAAATGCGTCGATATTATCGGCCCCTTGCCCGTCAAAACGTATTGTCCATGTTTTACTGTCAAGGGTGCTGTACACACTGCCACAGTCACGAAGCTCAATGTCAAAAGGGCGTGTTTGTTGTTCACGCGCCACGGCGGTTGAGAGCATCGTCAACGTTAACGACGAAAAATCGACCGTTTGGTCGCGATTTGACATCACAATCGAGCATGGTGTTGAGATCACACTGCCAACCAGTTGAGTGACACCTTCATGGCGCATGCCCACCTCGTTGGCGCCAAAAGCCGATGTGCCCCCCAAAATCAGCGAAAAGAGGATCCCTGTTGTTTGCAAACTCACGCGTTGATAAACAGCCACCCGTTTCTCCCTTGCAGACAGTAAAAAAATCCACCTGTGTTATGACTGTTAACAAACAAATACTGTTTGACGGCAGTCGTTAGAGGTTGTTAACTCCATGAAGAAAATCAATTTATTGACTTTCGATTGAGAAGACGAAGAGGGCGAGATTGCACTTTACCCCTCTTCGTGAGCCCCTTGGCCGCCAGCGTTCACTGACGGTCAATGTATCGACTTACTGGTACGTGATACGGAAGTTAGAGATGGCGCTGAATCGCCCTTCCGCAACATCTTTAGTGGTATCAACCGCTTTCGCCAATGCTTTAAAAATTAAAGTATTTTCACCATTTGTGTTGGCAATACGAGGGAGAACGTCTGTGGCTTTACCGAACTCAAAACCATCAATCAAAATACCGAGGTTGTTCGAATTCCCCGCGGAAGTTGCCAGCAGCGTGTTGCCTTTATCTGCATAGCTTTGGCCAGTAAACACGAGTTCCATTGATTTCACCGCAACAGGGTTACCTTCAGTATCTTTACCAAAGTTAGCAAAGTCACAGCCAGTGAATTTGATCTCGAACTCTGCTTCCGCAGGCTTACCACTTTCCAACGCTTTACGAGACAGCTGACCGAAATCAACGGTTTGTTTCAGAGAAGACTGCTCGATATTACAAGGCGTGTTCACAACTGTACCCACAAAGTTAATCGTTCCGGTGTTATCCGCCATTGCGCTAAATGACACAACAGACGCCGCAAATACAGTTGCAACTGCTAATTTTGTTAATTTCATTTATTTTTCCTTTCTAGTAAAAAGACAATAGAAACCAGTCACCACACATAAATTGAAGAGTGTTAATTTCATTTTTTGTTGATAAAGCAAAGGTTACATCATTAATAAAAACATCGTCCCTGCTGCTACCTATCCCTTATCCATATCTAAGAGACAAATAGTTCCTTATAGGCTAAGGCTAACCCATATAATTTATTTATATATAATCTTAAAATAGAATTAATTAATTTGACATTTTGCCGTCATAGTTAACCATGACTGAACAGAATAAATTCTGTTAGATTTCCCCGAAAATGTTGAGCATAGTATCCGGAATTAAAATATTAATTACTGATTTCATCGACTTAAAATAGGAGAAACATCTAACATTTAATTATTAACATTCCGTGAAATAATTACACTAACTTATTTTATTTAAACAATCTCAATATTTATATTTAATGAATTTTTATTGCCATATTAAATTTAGTTTCTCAAATAAAAATTCATAAAATAAAACTATTATTTTGATATTTTTGAAATAATAAATTGATGGCGAATATAGAACCAACCCCATTTAGAGTAAATACGTTTTTAACGATAAGTCTCCATATTTCGATAGGTGATAACTATTAAATATTTGTTATTAATGGCATCGACATAACCAAATATTAATTTGGTTCCTATATATCAATGGATTACAATAAATCATGATAATCAAAACCATATAAATCTCCAAACAATGTCTTATTCTTAATGAGAGTATGTTGATTTTATTTAACGCTATTTTCATTTTGTTACATATTTAATTATTTTGATATTTTTATAAGAGATATAGCTTTATTTTTTTCAATAATAAAACAAAAAACCTCAATATTGCTTATTTTTTGGCGCCATTAAAAAATAGAAAAAATACTCATAAACTTAGACGCACTCTAAGAACACCCATAATAAACATAGGTGTAACCCATTAAATACAATATAACCCACCTTAATTACTCATTAAATGCGTTATCACTTTTCGCTATTAAATTTATTTAATGATAATTTATTGTTTTTTAACAGTGAAATAAAAATATTACTCATCATCGCATATCAGCGCTCTTTAAATGCCAACAATACCCTTATCAAAGCCCTATCCTCAAAATCTTCACCGACTCAAATCCTCCATCGACAATACGACTAATCGATTATCAACTGGATATTAATATCCAGAGCCACGCCTATGCTCTGATAATGGTCAACAAAATAATTTGGCCCGCAGTTTTGGTGGCCACTTTGCCTGTATAACCCGCCAAATCTTGTCAGAAATGCGCTAGCTCTTGAACGGCAAAAAGTGGGAAATATGGCTTCTTCCGTGGGAAAGAGCAGAAGCCAGTTCAGGGGGAGCGTGATATTCCATGCATCCAATGATGATGGCATAGGAGAGTCTCATTTAAGTTGCCAATTGCAGTAATGACACAACTTAGGTCACCGTTCGATATATCGCGCTGTTGGAAAAAACCATTTGTTCGAAAACCTATCGAGTGCTCAAGGTTGCCATCATCCTAAATAATTAGGGGCGTTTTTATTTTTCATCTCCTCCGCTTTTGATATTCATACAATTTATTTTTTTCCTTGTTGTGGATCAAATTATCGATAGCTAAAAAAGAGCAATAAACTATATATTGTGCTTTAATTACATAATCAAACACTACATATAGTATTTATTCACAGTTTTATCCACATTCCCTTCGCACATGCAGCGGAAACTTATCGCTAGGTTTAAGGTTGTGGATAACTCAACAAGGAGCATTTCAGTGAAAACGGTTGTGATTAAACGAGATGGTTGCCAAGTGAACTTTGACTTCCAAAGAATTCAAGAGGCAATAAAACGTGCATCAGCGGCTGTGAATATTCAGGATGATGACTATTGCCTTCAAGTTGCTACAACGGTCACAGAGCAACTTGGCAACCGTGAAAAAGTCGATATTCGAGAGATCCAAGATGCTGTTGAAAATCAACTAATGTCAGGCCCTTATAAAGACCTCGCTCGAGCCTATATTGAATATCGCCATGATAGGGATAGTGCTCGCGAAAAACGCAGCCAACTTACCCATGATATTCGCGGCCTTATCGAACAAAGCAACGTTTCACTGCTTAATGAAAATGCCAATAAAGACAGTAAAGTGATCCCGACTCAACGTGATTTACTTGCTGGTATTGTGGCTAAGCACTATGCCAAACAGCATATTTTGCCTCGTGATGTCGTTATCGCTCATGAACGAGGAGAAATACACTATCACGACCTTGATTATGCCCCCTTTTTCCCGATGTTTAACTGTATGTTGATCGATCTTGAAGGCATGCTTACGCAAGGGTTTAAAATGGGTAATGCAGAGATCGAACCGCCAAAATCAATTTCAACAGCAACCGCCGTGACTGCACAAATCATTGCGCAAGTTGCTAGCCATATTTATGGTGGTACGACGATTAATCGCATCGATGAAATTCTGGCTCCTTATGTACGCATCAGCTATGAAAAACATCTTAAAACGGCTGAAACGTGGGGGATCAATGATGCTCAAGGTTATGCTGACTGCCAAACAGAAAAAGAGTGCTATGATGCTTTCCAATCCCTAGAATATGAAGTCAATACATTGCATACCGCGAATGGGCAAACCCCCTTTGTCACCTTTGGTTTTGGTCTTGGCACCTCGAAAGAAGCGCGCTTAATCCAACAATCCATCTTGAAAAATCGTATTGCAGGTTTAGGCAAAAATCGTAAAACAGCCGTATTCCCTAAGTTGGTCTTTGCCATTAAAAAAGGGTTAAACCACCAATTTGGTGATCCTAACTATGATATCAAACAGTTAGCCCTTGAATGTGCTAGCAAGCGCATGTACCCCGATATCCTTAATTATGACCAAGTTGTTAAAGTGACCGGATCGTTTAAAACCCCCATGGGCTGCCGTAGCTTCTTAGGGGTCTACGAAGAAGCGGGGCAACAAATTCATGATGGTCGCAATAATTTAGGGGTGATCAGCCTTAATTTGCCTCGCATTGCCATTGAAGCACAAGGCAATGAAGACGCATTTTGGCAACTGTTGGAAGCACGTTTATCTATTGCTAAAAAAGCCCTTATGACACGGATCGCACGCCTTGAAAACGTCAAAGCACGTGTCGCGCCAATTCTCTATATGGAGGGGGCTTGCGGTGTAAGATTAGCCGCTGATGATAGCGTTGCAGAAATCTTTAAAAAGGGTCGAGCCTCAATTTCGCTCGGCTATATCGGACTACATGAGACCATCAATGCACTATTTGGTACGCAAAACCATGTTTACGACAGTGAGCACTTAAGGGAAAAAGCCATCGCGATTGTTAACCGCCTACGCCAAGCAACAGATGAGTGGAAAGCAGAAACTGGCTATGGTTTTAGCCTGTACAGTACACCTAGTGAAAACTTATGTGATCGTTTTTGCCGCCTTGATACTGCTGAATTTGGCGTAATAGCTGGTGTGACAGACAAAGGCTACTACACAAATAGCTTCCATCTTGATGTTGAAAAACGCGTGAACCCATACGACAAAATAGACTTTGAACAACCTTACCCTGCCATCGCAAATGGGGGCTTTATCTGCTATGGCGAGTATCCTAATTTGCAGCATAACCTCAAAGCGCTTGAAGATGTTTGGGATTACAGTTATGAGCATGTTCCATATTATGGAACAAATACGCCCATAGATGAATGTTATGAGTGTGGATTTACGGGTGAATTTAACTGTACCAGTAAAGGCTTTGTTTGCCCTCGTTGTGGTAACCATGATACTAACCGTGTCTCAGTGATCCGCCGAGTATGTGGTTACCTTGGCAGCCCTGATGCACGCCCATTTAATGCAGGCAAGCAAGAAGAAGTGAAGCGACGTATCAAACACCTAGGTAATGGGCAGTTAGGTTAATAGTATGAATTATCATCAATATTACCCTGTTGATGTCGTGAATGGTCCAGGCACGCGTTGCACACTGTTCGTCTCAGGATGTGTTCATCAGTGCCGAGGATGTTATAACCAAAGCACATGGCGCCTCGATTCGGGTATTCCATTCACTCAGGAAATGGAAGATAGGATCATTCAAGATTTACAAGATACCCGTATCCGTCGGCAAGGTTTATCCCTTTCCGGCGGGGATCCACTACATCCCGCTAACTTATCAGCGATCTTTCAGTTGGTTAAACGTGTAAAAACCGTTTGTCCAGATAAAGACATTTGGCTATGGACAGGCTATCAATTTGCCGAACTGACCGCCGAGCAACATAAGGTGGTGAGTTTGATCAATGTACTGGTTGATGGGAAATTTGTAAAAGCGCTGCATGACCCCGCGTTACTTTGGCGAGGAAGCAGTAATCAAGTGATCCATAAATTACGCTAGCGATTTCTAGACCAATAGAGCTTGCTGCCAAAACCCAATTTATTATTGACCATTTTGACTTCTTGTAACTGCAAACGCCATACAGGCAGTTTTGCCGTCAATGCCACAGGGAAGCGACGACAATAAAATTGATGGGCTTGCTGTCGTAAGCTCCCATCCAGCGCTATCACTTGCCCAATAAATTGTAGCCCTTGGATTTGGCTAACCACTTTCGTTTGGGCAGAGACAGTCCCTGCGACGTGAGAATTTTCAGTCATCAGTTGACCATGGCGTGAAGCAGGATCGGTCATAAAGAATAAACTCATCGACTTAGCATCAAATGCATAATAACAACTGGCAGGCCAGATATCATTGCCGTGGCAAGTAAATAGAGAAAAGACGTGTTGGCGAGAAAAGTAACGTTGGATATGTTGTAAGGCGTGTTCATCATTCATAGCAAAAGCCCATATTGACCGTTCAGAACACGCTCTTTGAATATGTACATCCTATCGCTGAGCGTGCTTAAGCTGTTCTGAACGTTTGGTATTACATTTGCTAGGTACTATAAATTATTTATAGATTGCAGCAACACCATTCATTGAGTTTTCACCGCCAGCTGAGATAACACGGAATGAAGTTGCACCAGCTTCATCAGCTTTTTTGGCTAACTTTTCAGTCAGGTCATTAACACTAACAGCACCTGATACAGAAACATAACCCGCAGCTGGTTGGCTAGAATGTTGAACTTCTTCAGCAGCCATTGAACCAAATGAAATAGCACTTAAAGCCAAAGTTGCAGCGACTAATGTTGATTTTTTCATAATGTTTTCCTCATTGTATATTCATTTTTATCAGGGACTTTTGTTCTCCCCCTGTGATATGGATCATATTATGCTCTTTTAGTTACGATGAAAATTAGCTAATTTTGCTGTTATAGTTCAAATATTTTGAATCAAAACCACGCTTTAGGTTACAAATTTATGACTTTAATGTGTCATTTTTTATTTATAATTTAATAAGTTATGGCTATCCTTGTTCGCGAGATTTTTAGTCTATTTATGAATTATTTCCCCTTAAATTTCAGCACAGAAAGTCAAAAATAGGGCAACAAAATAAAATGTCTACGCAGAAAAACTGGTACATTTACCTAATTAGAGAGAAAAATAACAGGTTATATTGTGGGATCACCACAGATGTCTCGCGCCGCTTTACCCAACATAAAGAGGGAAAAGGCGCAAAAGCGTTGAAGGGGAAAATGCCGCTCACGCTAGTATTTGATTGTTTAGCCGGGGATCGCGCTACCGCGTCAAGATTGGAATATCAGATAAAACAACTGAGTAAAGCCGCCAAAGAAAGGCTGGTTATTGACCAGCCCATTAATATCTTTGATTACTTAACGCATCAGAATACATCAAAGTGTGAAGAGTAAGTCACCTGCCCTTTGTGATCACTCAAGCTGCCATTTTCTAGCCCGCAAATCATAAAATGCTCTTGCAATTCAGGCCACTGGCTGAAAACTTCATATTTTGAGGCAGGTTCAAAGCCAAAACGGCGGTAATAGTTGCTATCTCCTAATACCACAACCGCACCATAGCCAAACTCATTAAGACTATCTAGCCCTTCATAAATAAGTTGCCCACCAATGCCTTGTTTTTGGTGCGCTTTACTCACTGCAAGCGGTGCAAGGCCAACCCATTGAACGTCTTCATTGTTGACATCGACAGGTGTAAAGCCGACATAACCGATCACTTCGCCGTTGTCATTCGTGGCAACAACACCCAGAGTCAATAAGCCGTCTTCTCGTAGCTTTTGTACCAGATCGGCTTCTGCTTCCGTCGGGAAAGTGTCACGCAGTAACTTATCGATCCCCATAGCATCGACAGGAATTTCAACACGAATTAGCATGAGGCAACCACGGAGCCTTTATGCTCTGTGTCCTCATTTTGTTGAGTCGTTTTAATCAAGTCGGCCAATTGTAGTAATGCAAAACGCAGGGGTGTCGGCATATTGTCTAGCTCAAAAGCATCCATAAGGTTTTTTACATACAGCCCTAATTCGGTGTCACCTTCAATGACCAAACGGCGCTGAAAAAACAGCGTATCAGGATCTTCTTTACGCGCCGCGATAAGGATCAGGTCATTGGCTGTAGCACAGACACTGACATCGGCTTGCTCTTGATTACGCACAATTAACATGCCATTTTGCAAACTAATGAACCAGACTAAATCAAGGTCACTGACTTCAACTTTCAGCCATTTCCCTTCGAGAAAATCCAATTCCCCTTCTTTGACCGATTCACGAAACTGCCAGCTCAGTAACTGCTCAAGTACTTGACGCTGCACTGCAAATGGGGTCACTTTTAAAGGTAACTTCAATAATGAAGGCCCTTTTGAAATAAGTTGAGAACGAATTTTAGCTAACACAGCACTGACTCCCGTATCAATTGCCTGCCCGTTAAATACACACCCCAGCATCAGCTACGGCCTCTCGGTAGCAAATCAGTATTAGAACAGGCATTTATATCGACATACTCAATAATAGAATAGTCATATCATGCCAGAGAAAATAAATACTCACTTGATCCTATATCAAGGTTTACACTTCTCGCCAGCATTTATTTTTTATTATGCCAAAAAGCTCATGGAGTCATGACCTCATAAGCCACAAAAACAGATAGCCAACAGCCAATTCAATGCCTTAAATCAAAATTTACATCGCATGAGTTGACTAGAATGCTAAGTTGTCGAAAATTTAAACTGGAACAGATACCATGGAATTACTCTGCCCAGCAGGCAACTTACCGGCCCTTAAAGCCGCTGTCGATAACGGTGCCGATGCGGTTTATATTGGCTTGAAAAATGATACTAACGCACGCCATTTTGCTGGACTCAACTTTACTGAAAAAAAATTGCAAGAAGCAGAGCGCTACATACATCAACATCAGCGTAAACTTCATATTGCTATCAATACATTTGCTCACCCAGATGGCTTTCAACGTTGGAAAGATTCGGTCGATCTTGCGGCTTCGCTAGGGGCTGATGCCCTGATCCTTGCCGATCTCGCGATGCTTGAGTATGCTGCACACCGATATCCTCATATTGAACGTCATGTCTCCGTTCAAGCTTCAGCAACCAACACCGAAGCGATTCGCTTTTATGCCCGCAATTTTAATGTTCATCGGATTGTACTGCCTCGGGTTCTATCTATTCATCAAGTCAAACAACTCGCTAAAAGTAGCCCTGTCCCCTTAGAAGTCTTTGCTTTTGGTAGCCTATGTATTATGGCGGAAGGACGCTGCTATCTCTCTTCCTATTTAACGGGTGAATCCCCCAATACTGTTGGGGCATGCTCGCCCGCGCGTTTCGTTCGTTGGCAACAAACGCCTCATGGCATGGAGTCACGCTTAAATGAAGTGCTTATTGATCGCTACCAAAGTCATGAAAATGCAGGCTACCCCACTCTCTGTAAAGGGCGTTATTTGGTGGATGACCATCGATATCATGTACTCGAAGAGCCAACTAGCCTCAATACCATCGAATTACTACCAGACCTAATGGCGGCGAATATCGCCTCGGTCAAAATTGAAGGCCGCCAGCGCAGCCCTGCTTACGTCACCGAAGTGACACGCATCTGGCGAAAAGCTATCGATACATATCATGCAAACCCAGAGCAATTTATTGCAGATCCACAATGGATAAAAGTACTGGGTGGGCTTTCTGAAGGCAGCCAAACCACATTAGGCGCTTACCATCGTAAATGGCAATAATAAGGAATAGATGATGAAGTATGCATTAGGGTCAGTTCTTTATTACTGGCCTAAACAAGAGCTATATGATTTTTATCAGCAAGCAGCACAAAGTGAAGCCGATATTATTTATCTTGGTGAGACGGTTTGTAGCAAGCGCCGTGAAATGAAACCGGCTGATTGGATTGAATTAGCAAAAACGCTAGCGCTAAGTGGCAAGCAGATTATCTTAAGTACATTAGCGCTATTGCAGGCACCTTCCGAACTTAAAGAAATAAGTAAACTCGTTGATAATGGCGATTTTTTGGTTGAAGCCCATGACTTTGGTGTCGTCAATATGCTCACTGAGCGCCATCTTCCTTTTATTGCTGGTCATGGTTTGAATTGTTATAACGCACAGACCCTCAATATATTATTACGCCAAGGCATGCAGCGTTGGTGTATGCCTGTAGAGCTTTCTCGTGACTGGTTGATCAATTTACTCAATCAATGCGATGAATTGGGGATACGTGGCAAATTTGAAGTAGAAGTGATGAGTTATGGTCATTTACCGCTGGCCTACTCTGCTCGCTGTTTTACTGCCCGCTCAGAAAATCGTGCCAAAGATGATTGTGAAACTTGCTGCATTCACTATCCTCAGGGGCGAAAGGTGTTCTCTCAAGAACAACAGCAAGTGTTTACTCTCAACGGGTTACAGACACAAAGTGGCTATTGCTACAACCTAGGTAATGAGCAAACATCTATGATTGATTTGGTTGATATTGTACGTATTTCGCCGGAGAACATTGAGTCTCTAGACATATTGGCGCAATTTAAAGCGAATCAAACCGGAGAAGCGCCACTGGTCATCAATGACAAGAGTTGTAATGGTTATTGGAGGCAAGTGGCAGGATTAGAAATGCTGCCTTAGCCGCAATATCAATCAGCGCCATTGGATAAAAAGCGGGAGCAAACACCAGCTTCCCGCTGTGTATTCATCCTAAAGCATCTCATTGATTTTATTTTTGAAAAATGAATAAATTGCACGGTTCACAGCATTACCTCACACTCACTCATTCATAATATAGTGAGGAACAAACCTAGAAGTATCTTTTGTGATTAAAGAGTTATCTTCACGTATACCTATCCCTGCTGGGGCATCCCCCACCACCCAGCTCCCAATTAAAGTGTAGTCATTACCGAATTTAGGCAAAAAAGCACTCGCCTGATAAATTCTAGGCTCATGAGCATACATCCCTAATTCTTGCGTGATCACTTCTTGCTCATTATTAAAAAATAATGAAACATTAGCGCCTTCCCGTGAAAATAATGGCTTTGTCGTAAACCCTTGCCACGCTTTCCCCATATCCTGTTTTAATTTTCCCACAATATCGCTCTGCTCATCCGCAAAATAGGCAGGAAGTAAGTTAGGGTGATTAGGAAAAAAACGCCATAATAACGGTAATAGTCCTTTATTACTTAAAATGGATTTCCATAAAGGTTCTACCCATTCTGTTCGTTCACTACGTAATACCGGACCATAATCATCTTGGAACATCCATTCATATGGATATAATTTAAAGCCTTGGTGAATAATTTGATCTTGTAAATCCGTAAAAACACCACCTAAGCCTAATCCGATGTCTTCCACATAAATAAATTGTGTCTGTAGCCCTGCTTGACGCGCACAATCTTCCAAATATAAAACAGTTCCTCTATCTTCAATGGAGCCTTCGCAGCAACAAAAATAAAAAGGGTGCTCATTGCGCCACAATAAAAAACGCTGGATAAGCTTTTCCTGTATCGAATTAAATTGATCGGCATTTGCAGGAAGCATACCTCTATCTGTCATGTCAGATAACCATTGCCATTGAAAAAATGCCGATTCATAAAGTGATGTCGGGGTATCTGCATTATATTCCAGCAACTTTGCAGGCTGATATCCATTCCATGAAAAATCCATTCGCCCATACAGTGATGATTTATTATTTCGCCAACTATTTGCAATCGCATCCCAATATAATTCAGGTATGGCTAATGCTTCTAAAATACGTTCATCATTGATAGCAGAATTGACTACTTCTAAGCACATTTGGTGCAACTCTTCGGTTGGGTCTTCGATGCCAGATTCAATTTGCGCTAATGTAAAACAATAAGCATGCGATTCATCCCAATAAATTTCATTGTCGATAATATGGAAGTCAAAACCATAATCTTGCGTAATTCGCACTAAATCTTCGCGTGGCTTTACAGGTATTCGTAACATAATTAACCACCTCTACTCCCCGATTTATGCCCAAAGCCCCCTCTTGATGTTGTTTTAGTCGAATTATTACTATATTTCGCAGGCTTTAGCCTATTCGAACCATCAGCAACCCATTTATCGGATGAACCTAGCTCATGATAAATATTCGGTTCATTTTTAGCGCGATAAAATGGACGAACTCGTGAAAAATAGTAATGAGAGCCTGAGTAAGAGCTGGTTGTATGACTACTACTTGCTGGCTGCGGAAATTCATTAAGCGCAAAACCAGCCAATTTGGGGCCATAAACATCACGCTGTATGCTATCGCAATATTCTGGCTTTGATTGTAATAAGCATTGCTGATATTCTCTTATATTAAGGGCACGATGAACTAAAACACAGTTATCTTTCCCATAATGATATTCACAATCAACTAATCGATTGTAAATCGCCATGCTTCTATTCAATTCTTGTTGTGCTTCTTCTTGTTTTTGTTTACAAAAAGAGTTGCTATAACCTGCAAGCTCACAATCATTAAGCCCCTTGAAAATCGTTATTTTGGGTGTTGGTGATTCGTCACTGCAACTGCGTAACCCCAAAAAAACGGCTCCTCCCATAATTGCCAACGTAAGTATATTAGCGCCTTTGCGTGGTTCATCTTTTACATCAAGGCCAATACGCTTTAATTCAGGCCCCTCTTGAGCCTTATTATACTTACGCTGTTTTCTTTTGATTTTATTTTTATTTTTCATAGAACATCATTATTCATCAATAGCTCATGCTTACTGCATTCAAAATACCAAATCCAAGTGATGTTCCACCTAAAAAGAGGCCTGCGGATATATTATTTTGCTCTATTTTTTCACTGATTTTTGGCATATAGATTTTTGTTGCGCCAAGAACAAGCAATTGAACTAATAATGCAATAACACCCCATATTATACAGTCAAGAATACTAATAGAATGAGAAATCGCACTCGATAACGGAGTGATATAACCTAGCATCGCACCAATAAATGCAAGGCCAGCGGCGGTATTATTCTGTTTAATTAATACCCATTCATTATGACGCGATATACGTGTATAAATAAAGAGGAATGCAAGTACCATAACAGCACCAATTGCAAAATAACTAATAAAGGAGAGTAGAGCAGAAAGTATAGCTGTAAAATCCATGAAATTATATTTCCGTGAAAAAGGAATAAATGTAGCTTAACCTTTTTCAAAAATAAAGAGATTATAAATAATTCAGTGCATTTTACTTTTATCTAGAGACTATGATCTAATGATTCATTTTTTACTGAGCATGATAGAGTAGTAGTATCAAATAAGTCGCTTTATTAATAATAGAATAACTGCATAAGGTCTAAACGATTAATTGATGATGACAATTCTGTCACGAATAAACCAATAATGGATTTTTCTTATCTAATGTTAAAAATACTTATATTTAAGTAAGAATACCAAACAGATAAAGATAATAATATTGAGAGCAAAATGATTAGTGGTGTTGCAGCTGGCTACCACCAACTGCAATCGTTTTTTATTTTCTGACAATCAAACACGCCAGAAGAATAATATTAATTATGATGTTGTTTACGCCAACGATGAATAATATGAGAAATCTGACGTAATTCACCATCACGCAACATGCCAATTAAGACACCAATTACAGTATAAATCACACCGAGCACTAACATCATCACAATATCCATCAAGACGCCACTAAAAGGTAGCCCCATTTGATTGATACCCGCCATGGCACTCGTTGCCCATGTTGATGGTAAAGCCGAAGCAATCATTCGTACCCATTCTGGCATGGCTTGTAAGGGCCATATCGTACCGGACATGTAAAAGACAGGTGTTGTAATAAACGCTAATGTCAGATAAATCATCTCGACACTACGCAAACACTCAGTGACCAACTTCCCTAACCCAATTACGGCAAGCAAGAAGGGAAAAGTGAGCATCCACAATTGATACAATGGCGCCTCTTGACGATAGCCTAAGATCCACGGCCATAATGCAAAAAAGACGGTCGATAAAAATAGCCAGATCGGTATCAAGGCCGATAGCGCCCCCAAATACACCGCTAATGGTGGTTTACCTTTCGGTGTACCGCGGATAGCAATACTCACGCGAACACAAGCAATCAGCAAGGAGTGTTGTAACAACATCACTAACAACCCAGGAAACACAATCGCGGCAAAGCTTACACCCGGGTTATATAACGGCTCTGTTAAACTACGTATTGGCGTAATAATGACGTTCGCTTGCTCTTGACTAAATCCTGAGTTGATGAGTAATTGGGTGTTATAGCTATTTAATAACGTTTGATACGCACTCATTAGCTCTTGCTGGATCTGACCACTTGCTAAACGGTTTGTCGCATCACCATAAACGGGGATAGTGATATTTTTCCCATTTAGCAGGAATTTTTCAAAGTCTGTCGGGATAATAATAATGGCAAAAAGCTGCCGATTAATCATATCCTTACGAGCTTGTTCCAAATTGTCATAGCTGTGTAATTTAACTTTAGGCGCCGCATCCAAATCGCGGATAAGTGCCCGACTTGCCACACTATGATCCTGATCGATGACTGCAACAGGCAGATCCCACAAGACGGGTTTCGCATACACCAAACTCATCACACACAGTGAAACGATCAATAATAACCACATTGGCTTATCTAACATGCCAATCAGCACCTTACGGAAAGTCGCAAAATACATTTGCATTACAGCTCCCCTCCTTGTGCCGCAATACGTTTCGGCAAGCGCTTACGGATCAAAAATGCCGTCACTATTGGATAAATCAGCAAAAATAGACACACTTCCACAATACGTTTAAATGAGATCTCACGTAGGAAAATATCAAACATCGCATTGAGTGTATGAGTTAATGGCTCGATATTGGAAATAATCTGCGCAGGTAAAATCATGGATAATTCCGGTACAGCCATACCGGAGAAAGCGAGTGCAATACTCACTAGCATCCCTATCAAGCTGTAAGCCATAATCGCACTTGAAGTAAAGCTAAATAGCAGTAGCCCAATACTTTGTGCCGCTATTACATAGAAAAAGCCCACCATTATCATATAGAGGGGATTCCCCACAACCTTAGCATCAAAAATACTGACCAAAGCCGCAAGTTCAACCACTAACAGTGTCGTAAAAAATAGCGTATAAGGAGCCATTTTCCCTAAGACCGCCATACCGAAAGGCTTCACGCTTTGTAAGATAGAACTACGTGATAATGTGTAAATCGTACAGGTCACCACAAACAGTTGTAGCATATGAATGGTAGCCGCAAATTGCTGATAATAAATATAACTACCACTAGGGTTAAATAAACTGTCATAAGAGAGGGTCACTTGAGCGAGCGGTGGTAATGCTTTCCCCATCGAACCTGCCAACTGAGTTCGATATTTGGCATTTAGCTCAGCCACCAGCCCACTAAAGTCTTGGATTGCATAGCTCCCTGACGCATAAAACAGCGCGTTATAGTACATGCGTAGCTCAGGTTGACGCCCCCGTAATGCATCGGCCTCAAAATTAGTCGGCACGTACAGCAGCGCATAATCCTGTGCACTGGCTAATCGTTTTAACGATGTATTAAGATTATTATCAATCGCTTTAACGTCAGCATGGGGTCCAGCATTGAGATCCCGGATAATTTGTCGGGAAACGGGGCTTCTGTCATTATCCACCACCGAAACAGGCAAATCCATCAACGTTCCTTCTGAGAAGTTAGCACTAACTAACGTGAATAACATTAATGGAAACAACCAGCTTAACCAGTGAAAAACCGGACTACGAATAGCGGCTTGTGTTTCTCGACTGAATGCATGCTCAAAACCATGCCAAGCGAATTTTAATCTCATACTCGCGCCTTTTATTTATCCCAGCGCCATAGCACGCTCATTCCAGGCCTTAAGCCGTCAACAGGCTCTACTGGATACAAACGAACCTCAAAGGTTTTCAAGTCAAAATCCCCTGTTGCACGTGTTGCCCTTTTTGTTGCGTAATCCCCTTTTGGCGCAATATAACGCACCTCAGCTTCGATTTTTTTATCGCCTAATGCAGGCACATCAAGCTGAACTCTATCGCCTTTTTTCACATCGACAAGAATGTCTTCACGTAAGTTATAGATAAAGTAAGACTGCGGTATACGCACCATGGTCAAAAGCGGGCTGCCCGCATTGAAAATTTCCCCTACTTCTGCGGGAATTGGACCGATTTCCCCATCCACTGGCGCTTTCACTTGTAAATCATCTAATTGGACTTGAAGCTCCGCGAGTTTTTGTTCAGCTTCATTCAGCGCCGCCTCATATTTTTGACGCAATTCAATGCGATCACCATTCTTAGCTTCTTCAAGCTGCGCTTTTGCCCCTTGAACTTGCTGAAAAGCAACTTCTTTCGCTTTACGCGCATTATCAAGCTCATTGGCTGAAACATAGCCTTTAGCCGATAAATTACTTAAGCGTTGGTATTCACGAGACGCATTTTGGTATTGTGAATTGGCTTGTGCCAATGAGGCTTGCAGGTGACGGATCGTCTCTTCGCGAGTGCCATGGAGCGATTGTGCTAACTGTGCCTTTGCTTGATCTCTTGCGGCTTTCAAGGCAGCGTATTGCGCTGTTAGCTCAGGGCTTTCTAAGGTCAATAATAACTGCCCCTTTTTAACATCATCCCCACGCTCAACATGACGCTCAATAACACGACCTTTAGCCTTAGATGTGACCATGACTTCGGGTGCATCAACTTCACCTTGTAATAGCAAAAATTGATTGTGAGAATGGAAAAGTGCCGCCGCCGCTATCAAAATCAGCATCAACAAAATCAGTGCTATTGTTCTTTTTTTCATTATTAGTAAAACCCTAAATAATCACGGAGGAAACTATGGCTATAAAATTATCGCAGTAATTGCCGATACAGCGTTAATAAATTTGTGCGCAAGGTCACAAATAGAAGGGGGATATATAATATTGAAGTGACTTGCCCCTTATGTCAAATAAAGAAAAGTTAACTTTGACCAAATCGCTATTATCAAATCAGCCGCTTACGTTACAATTGCCCTGTTAAGACGCCACCAACTGGAAACCTTTATGTACGAGTTTGATCTCATTCTGCTGCTACTACAGCAGATGTGCGTTTATTTGGTCATTGCATGGGCGCTCAGTAAAACCCCCCTTGTTATTCCATTATTAAAAGTGACCATTCGCTTACCCCATAAAGTGATGTGCTATCTCATTTTCTCGGTTTTCTGCATCATGGGAACCTATTTTGGGTTACACATTAACGACTCAATAGCAAATACACGCGCCATTGGCTCTGTCCTTGGTGGATTACTTGGTGGCCCCGCGGTTGGGTTTGCTGTTGGCTTCACGGGAGGATTACACCGTTACTCACTCGGCGGCATGACCGCCTTCAGTTGTATGGTCTCCACCATCGTGGAAGGGCTAATTGGTGGCTTAGTCCACCGCTACTATATGAAACGCGGTCAGATCAATAAAATATTTAATCCTCTCACCGCCAGTTGCGTTACCTTTGTGGCCGAAATTATTCAGATGCTGATCATCCTATTACTTGCCCGCCCTTTCGGCGAAGCACTGGAACTGGTCAAAAGTATTGCCGCCCCGATGGTCATTGCCAACACGATTGGTGCCGCGATGTTTATTCGGATTTTACTCGATCGCCGCGCTATCGTAGAAAAATACACAACCGCATTCTCCGCACAGGCCCTAAAAATAGCCCTCTGCACAGATGGTATTTTACGTAAAGGGTTCAATACCGATAACAGTATGAAAGTGGCTAAAATTATCTATCAAGAGCTAGAAATTGGTGCGGTCGCCATCACCGATAGAGAAAAAATATTAGCTTTTATTGGGATAGGAGCCGATCACCATTGCCCCGGAACCCCCATAGCTTCAGAACAATCGCGCCGAGCAATTGATAATAACGAGGTGGTGTATGCCGATGGTAATGAAACCCCCTATAAATGTTCGTTAAGCCCAACATGTAAGCTCGGCTCTGCACTGGTGATCCCACTTAGGGGAGAGAACGAACGCGTTATTGGTACAATTAAACTGTATGAGGCCAAAAACCGTTTATTTAGCTCTATCAACCGTACATTGGGTGAAGGCATTGCGAGTCTATTTTCGGCACAAATCCTTGCTGGGCAATATGAACGCAATAAACAATCATTACTACAATCCGAAGTGAAGCTACTTCACGCGCAAGTAAACCCTCACTTCTTATTTAATGTCCTCAATACGCTACAAGCCGTTATTCGCAGAGACAGCCAACAAGCGGGTCAGCTAGTGCAATATATTTCCACCTTCTTTCGTAATAACCTTAAGCGTCCGGAACAAAATGCAACGCTTGGCGAAGAGTTAGAGCATGTAAATGCTTACTTACAAATTGAGAAAGCACGCTTTTGTGAGAAATTACAGATAGAGCTGGATATCCCTGAAGCATTAAGACAAGTAGAGTTACCTGCCTTTTCCTTACAACCGATCGTTGAAAATGCAATTAAACACGGCACCTCACAGTTATTAGACACTGGATATATTACAATTAGAAGTTATATACGCTGTGAACAGGTTTATATTGAGATAGAAGATAATGCAGGTCTTTATCAACCCACAGCTCAGAACGATGGATTAGGCATGAGCCTAGTTGATAAGCGTCTACGCCTAAAATATGGCGAACAATATGGCGTTAGCGTGGAATATGAACCTGAACAGTTTACGCGAGTGCAATTACGTCTGCCTTATAGGCTAACAGAATAAAATGATTAAATTTCTATGAATGTATTGATTGTTGATGATGAACCACTTGCGCGGGAAAATGTACGCTGTTTGTTGGAAGAGCATGATGATATTGAAATTATGGATGAGTGTGCCAATGCCATTGAGGCGATCAGTGTTATCCATAAAAAGAAGCCCGATGTCGTGTTTCTTGATATTCAGATGCCACGTATTACGGGCCTTGAAATGGTACGCATGCTCGACCCTGAAGATAGGCCTTATATTGTCTTTCTAACTGCATTTAATGAATTTGCCATACAAGCCTTTGAAGAACATGCTTTTGATTACTTATTAAAACCATTAGAGAGTGAAAGGCTAAATAAAACACTAACCCGTCTACGCCAAGGCAAGCAAAAACAAGATCTCGAGATCCTAAGTGACCATGAACCGCTCAAATTTATTCCTTGTACTGGTCACAGTCGTATTTGGCTGATGAAGTTGGACGAAGTGCAGTATGTGACCTCGCGGATGAGTGGTGTTTATGTGATGAGCACGCAAGGTCAAGAGGGCTTCACCGAACTGACACTGAGAACGCTAGAGTTACGCACACCTTTGGTCCGTTGCCATCGCCAGTATTTGGTGAACATGACAGAATTAAGTGAGATTTTGTTTGGTGACAATGGGCAAGCAGAGCTCGTTTTAAGGTCGGGCGAACATATTCCTGTCAGCCGTCGTTACTTAAAACCACTAAAAGAAGCGCTGGGGATCATTTAATGTGCCATACTGACTCTAAATAATTTGCGTTGTCGCTAGGCGACAAGTCAACATACTGCAACTTGGCGGATAACGAGTTTATAAGGAGATCACACATGGCGGACTTCTATTTACAACTTCGCACTAACTCAATGACTTTAAAAAACCTAAAGACCCATGAGGAGTACACCGCCGAAGGGGAGTTCTCATCTTCTCGGTTAATTGTCGGAGATTTCTACGTCGCCCAAAGCCTCCTAATACAGCTTATTGATGCAATGAAACTCAGTATTCGCCTTCCTTTAACCCCTCATCACCGCATTGTTATACAAGCCTTAGAAAAAAATGAAGGTGGACTAAGCCCCGTTGAAGTCAGGTTATTAGAAGAAATTACCGTTACGGCGTTTAATCATAAACTGAAAAAAGTGATTGTCAGCCATGACGAATTACCCATGCCACAAAGGCAAGCGGAAGAATTATTAGATAATAAATAGTGTTATTACCTGCCGTGTTAGAACGGCATAAAAAAACCGCTCCATTAATTTGAAGCGGTTTTTTCACAATTTAAGTCGTGCTTCCTAAATAGAAACACTCGGTAAATGTGTGTAATTAAGCATTATGGCTGGTGCTACGGCGGCGCGGAGCTGCCGAGTTGTGATCTTCATTACGACCACGTCCGTTACCACGATGGCCACCACGACGATTGCCACCCTCACGGTCGTTGCGACGCTCACCATTAAAGCCACCGTCACGGCGTGAACCACCACGACGCTCACGACGTTCAAACGGCTGTGCATCACCAATTAATTGCATTTGCATTGGTTTATTCAAAATGCGTGCACGGCTTAAGTGAGTTAACACTTCGGTTGGCATGCCTTTTGGTAGCTCAATCGTTGAGTGAGAGCCAAACAGCTTGATATTACCAATATAACGGCTGCTAATATCCGCTTCATTGGCAATCGCCCCTACAATGTGACGCACTTCTACGCCATCATCACGGCCGACTTCGATGCGATACATTTCCATATCGCCAACATCACGGCGCTCACGACGACCACTACGATCACCACGCTCTGCACGGTCAAAGCCATTGCCATTACGATCACGACGGCGATCATCACGGTCATTGAATTCACGACGTGGGCGACGCGGTGCATCTGGTGGCAGAATAAGTGCACGCTCACCTTGAGCCATTTTTAGCAACGCGGCGGCCAATGTTTCCATATCAACATCTTCTGACGGTGACAGTTTCTTTAACAGCGCGCGGTATTGGTCTAAGTCACTGCTTTCAAATTGCTGTTGGATTTTTTCAGCAAATTTCGCCTGACGACGTTCACTTAGCAATTGTGAATCTGGCAGTTCAACTTCAGGGATCGTTAGCTTCATGGTGCGTTCAACGTTACGCAGCAAACGACGCTCACGGTTCTCTACGAACAAGAGTGCACGGCCAGCACGCCCTGCACGGCCAGTACGACCGATACGGTGAACATAAGACTCTGCATCCATTGGGATGTCATAGTTAACGACTAAGCTAATACGGTCAACATCAAGACCACGAGCAGCAACGTCAGTGGCGATCAAAATATCCAAACGACCGTCTTTTAAACGTTCTAGCGTTTGTTCACGTAGCGCTTGGTTCATATCACCGTTCAATGCAGCACTGTTATAACCGTTGCGCTCGAGCGCTTCTGCCACTTCCAGCGTTGCATTCTTTGTACGAACAAAAATAATTGCTGCGTCAAAATCTTCGGCTTCTAAGAAACGAACCAGAGCCTCATTTTTGCGCATGCCGTAAACAGTCCAATAGCTTTGAGCAATATCTGGACGTGTTGTGATGCTAGCCTGAATACGAATTTCTTTAGGCTCTTTCATGAAACGGCGTGTTATACGACGAATTGGTTCTGGCATCGTCGCTGAAAACAGCGCTGTTTGATGCTCTGCTGGAATTTGGCTCATGATGTTTTCAACATCTTCAATAAAGCCCATACGCAGCATTTCATCAGCTTCATCCAGTACTAAGCCTTTCAATTTAGACAGGTCTAATGTACCGCGTTTCAGATGATCAAGCAGACGCCCAGGCGTTCCTACAACAACTTGTGGCCCTTGGCGCAAAGCACGCAATTGCACGTCGTAACGCTGGCCACCATATAGGGCCACCACGTTAACACGGCTCATGTGTTTAGAAAAATCGCCCATCGCTTCAGCAACCTGAACCGCCAACTCACGTGTTGGGGCTAGGACTAGAATTTGCGGAGCTTTTAAATCTGGATCAATGTTGTGCAGTAGCGGCAAACTAAAGGCTGCGGTTTTACCGCTCCCCGTCTGTGCCATACCCAACACATCATTACCGTCCATTAACAATGGAATACATTGTTTTTGGATCGGAGAAGGTTTTTCATATCCCAGGTCGTTTAGTGCAGTCAAAATAGACGCTGATAAACCTAAATCAGCGAAAGAGATATCAGTCTCGGTGGTCATGTAAAGGTGCCTCATACTTAATGGCGGCCAGTTTACATAACCGTGCGAAAATCATTTCGGTCATTTTCATTTAAAATGTGAACTGGCTCAAATTGTGTTATTAAACGAACAAATAGGCCGTCACCCCGAAGGATGATGACTCAAAAAATAGTGATGAAATGTTCGTCAGCTATTGCTGGCCCGATTCTAAAAGGTCGTCTTGTTCTTGGCCTAACAGCGCCAATTCCAACAATGCATAGCGGTGTTCAACAAAGCTATGAGCGTTGTTAGCCACCGTCAGTTTGAATAACGCAGTTGCGCTATCCTTATCCCCCAGACTTAGGTAATGCTTACCTAAATAGAAGTTAGTTTCACTGAGATGCTCAGCGAGCGAAGTGTTATCCGTAGAAGTTTCTTTCAAGCGCTCCATCAATGTGTTTTCACTGATTTTGCCAAGGTAAAACTCTACGATATTCCAGCCCCATAGCCCTTTCTCCGCACGGTCATAACGAGCTGCAAGATTATCTTGCGCCACTCGCGGGTCTATGTCTTTCTCAACGAGATAAAGCCATAGCGTGCGAAAAGGATCATTTGGATCTATCTGATAATACGCCAGCAGATCATCTTGCGCTAGTTTGTACCGACCACCGTAATATAATGCGATGCCGCGGTTCATACGCGCGAAAGTGTAAGTTGGATCAAGCTCTAATACAGAATCAAACGCTTCATAGGCGGCATCATAGTTGCCAGCCTGCGTAAAATATATTCCTAAAAAGTTAAAAATTTCAGGAATATCAGGGCGAATCGCTAACGCCGTTGAAAAATCATTGCGCGCTAACGCCCTCAAACCGAGACTATCATACAACACTCCGCGCTCATATAAAAGCTGAGCGTATTCGTCATCGGTTAAAGATCGGCTCGCAAGGATTTGTTCCATACGAGCCAATATTACTTCTTGTTGTAATGAAGGTTGCAGAGGAACAGCAAATACCTCGTTTTTACGCCAATCTTTACTGCTGCATCCAATGAGCACAAAAAAGATAAGCGCAGAGACCACACGAGTAAACGTGCTTAAGCCCCTAAACCGAAGACAGATACTATTCAGCATACTCCGCCCTTACATTACCACTATTTCAGCAAATTACGGCTATGCGCCCTAACTTATAGGGCGCTGCTTAGATTCAGCCTATTCTGCTGAGTCCTGCTGCTGTGCTGGAGTTTCTTCAGTCGCAACAGCTTCTTTCATGCTTAGGCGGATACGGCCTTGACGGTCGATTTCCAACACCTTAACAGGAACTTCTTGACCCATTTGCAGATAGTCAGTCACTTTCTCAACACGCTTATCGGCGATTTGAGAAATATGCACTAAGCCTTCTTTACCACCACCGATAGCAACGAACGCACCAAAGTCAACGATACGAGTAACTTTACCTTGGTAAACACGGCCGACTTCGACTTCAGCAGTAATTTCTTCGATACGACGGATAGCTTCTTTTGCTTTCAAGCCATCAGTTGCAGCAATTTTCACTGTACCATCATCTTCAATTTCGATTGTAGTGCCAGTTTCTTCTGTCAGCGCACGGATAACCGAACCACCTTTACCGATAACATCTTTAATCTTATCTGGATTAATGCGGATAGTGTGAATACGTGGTGCAAATTCAGAAATATCATCACGAGGGCTGTTAATCGCTTGTTCCATTGTACCTAGGATGTGCAGACGAGCACCTTTTGCTTGGTTCAATGCAACTTGCATGATTTCGCGAGTAATACCTTCGATTTTAATATCCATTTGCAGTGCGCTGATACCATCACGGCTACCTGCGACTTTAAAGTCCATATCGCCTAAATGGTCTTCATCACCAAGGATGTCAGAAAGTACGACGAAATCATCGCCTTCTTTAACCAGACCCATAGCAATACCAGCAACCGCTGCTTTAATTGGTACACCTGCATCCATCAGTGCTAAAGAAGCACCACAAACCGACGCCATTGATGATGAACCGTTTGATTCAGTGATTTCAGATACAACACGAACAGTGTATGGGAAATCAGCATGATCAGGCATGACCGCCATCACACCGCGTTTCGCTAAACGACCATGACCAATTTCACGACGCTTAGGCGAACCAACCATACCTGTTTCACCAACAGAGTATGGAGGGAAGTTATAGTGGAACAAGAAGCGATCAGTATATTCGCCCATTAACTGGTCAATAACCTGTGCATCACGTTCAGTACCCAGTGTTGCAGTGACTAATGCCTGAGTTTCACCACGGGTAAATAGCGCAGAACCGTGAGTACGTGGCAGAACGCTAGTGCGTACATCCAGCGCACGAACCATGTCTTTTTCACGACCATCAATACGTGGCTCACCACGAATGACACGGCTACGAACAACTTGTTTTTCTAGGTTCGCTAGAATGTCAGCAACTTCAGCTACGTCGACATTTTCATCTTCAGCCACGATTGCTGCTGTGACTTCTTCTTTGATCAGGTCAACTTGCTCATAACGCTCTTGTTTTTCAGTGATACGATAAGCATCACCCATACGGCTTTCAGCCAGCGCTGCAACTTTATCACGTAAAGCTTGGTTAACTGGCTCTGGTTGCCAATCCCATTTTTCTTTACCTGCTTCTTTAACTAACTCATTGATTTCTTGAATCACGATTTGTTGTTGATCATGACCAAAAACAACGGCACCCAGCATTTGCTCTTCACTTAACAGATCCGCTTCTGACTCAACCATCAGAACTGCGCTTTCTGTTCCTGCTACCACTAAATCAAGGCGGCTTAATTTTAGCTCATCTGCTGTTGGGTTCAGAACATATTGGTCATTGATAAAACCAACACGTGCCGCACCAATTGGGCCATTAAAAGGAACACCAGACAACGCCAATGCAGCCGATGCACCGATCATAGCAACAATATCCGGGTTAACTTGTGGGTTAACAGAAACAACGGTTGCGATGATTTGGATTTCGTTCAGGAAACCTTCTGGGAACAGAGGGCGTAATGGGCGGTCAATAAGACGCGCGATCAGCGTTTCACCTTCACCAGGGCGGCCTTCACGACGGAAGAAACTGCCTGGAATACGACCAGCAGCATAAGAGCGCTCTTGGTAGTTAACGGTCAGAGGGAAGAAGTCTTGGCCTTCTTTAACTTTTTTCTGAGCAACCGCGGTCACGAAAACGGCTGTATCATCCATGTTTACCATAACAGCGGCAGTCGCTTGACGCGCTATCATGCCGGTTTCAATGGATACGGTATGTTGACCGTATTGAAATTTGCGTACGATAGGATTTAACAAAATAGTACCCTTTATTTTAGGCCACTCGACTCTCTCTCGTGGCATTGGCTTTCTCTTCCTAACTACAGCCTCGCGACTAATGAGAAGACAGATATTCAAATGATCAATTTTCTCATTAGCCGCGCGAATCGGTGTAGCTGAAGAGGCGTTAATAAAACAATTAATTACGAATCATAGCTTAGCATTTAAGTTAAGTATAATTCGAGTCTTACTTCAACTTTAAATATAACTTTTAGAAGAAAAGGGGCCATTAGGCCCCTTTCCACTGAAACTGACTCGATTAACGACGCAGACCCAGACGCTCGATAAGAGCGGTGTAACGCGCGATATCTTTGCTTTTCAGATAAGCTTGCAATCTACGACGCTGAGCAACCATACGCAGCAGACCACGACGGCTGTGGTGATCTTTTTTGTGCTCTGCAAAGTGGCTTTGCAGATGGTTGATTTGAGCGGTCAACAAAGCGATTTGCACTTCGCTTGAACCAGTGTCGTTAGCATCGCGGCCGAATTCAGCAACGATTTTTGCTTTAGCTTCAGTACTTAGAGACATATTAAACTCCAAATGTATAAATGTATGTAATGAGAGCCAATCTCTAATTTAGCATCTCACAGATTAAGCGCCGCTATTCTACGCTGCTTATAGTCGCAAAGCAATAAGTGCCGCCATGCGGATTATTCATTTTCAACAACTAAACGCCGAGGAGCAACCCGCATATCTTCACTGATCAACGCAATGCCAATAAAACGTTCAACAGTACCACAAGTCACGCGAACCATGGTGCCTTCCGCTAATTGACCAATATTCGCCCTAACAGGCTGGCCCTGCTTAAAGTATGCCGCCGTTTCTTCTGTCAAATTAACGGCAGGAAAATGCACCACCGCAGTATCCATCGGCAACAATAAAGGGTCGAGCAGCGATTCAAAAGTGCCATTGCCTTCATCAACTTGCGCTCTTAATGCGGCGAGCTGCTCTAATGTCACCATCCGCGCATAAGGGTAGTTTGCTACCTGCAAGCGTCGTAGGTAAATGACATGTGCACCACAACCTAACATCTCACCTAAATCGTCAATAATGGTACGAATATAAGTACCTTTAGAGCAGTGAATTTCCAGTTCCAGTTCATTATTTTCTAAACGAATAAACTGTAACTCATACACTGTGATAGGCCGTGCTTCCCGCTCAACGGTGATCCCTTTACGCGCATACTCATACAAAGGTTTCCCTTGATGTTTTAGTGCCGAATACATTGATGGCACTTGCAATGTATCACCACGAAAATGCGCTAATGCCTCATCAAGCTGAGCTTGTGTAAACTCAACGTTACGCTCACTGATGATTTGACCATGGGAATCCGAAGTGTCAGTACGTTGTCCTAGACGGGCAATCACACGATAACGCTTGTCTGAGTCGAGTAAAAATTGAGAAAACTTGGTTGCTTCACCGAGACAAACAGGGAGCATCCCTGTTGCAAGTGGATCTAACGCTCCCGTGTGACCCGCTTTATTTGCATTGAAGAAGCGCCGCACTTTTTGCAGCGCATCGTTTGAAGAAATATCAGTGGGTTTATCCAGCAGCAAAACGCCATGTATGTCACGGCCGCTACGACGACGCCCCATTATTTTTCCTCTTTATCATCCGCGTTCGCACGACGCATTTCATCATTACGAATAACATTGGAAACTAAGTTAGACATACGCATACCGTCAACCAATGAGCTATCGTAAGAGAACGTTAACTCTGGAATAACGCGTAAACGCATCGCTTTTCCTAGCAAAGAACGAATAAAGCCAGAAGCTTCATTGAGCGCTTTAATGCCATCTTGAACCATTTGAGACTCATGTTCTTCATGAGAAATGTTAAGGAAAGTCACGAAAACTTTACCATAAGCCAAGTCTCTTGATAGCTCGACACCTGAAACAGTTGCCATGCCAATGCGGGGATCTTTAACTTCACGCTGCAAGATAATCGCAATTTCTTTTTGCATTTCTTGGGCTACGCGCTGAGAACGACTAAATTCTCTTGCCATCGTTATATCTCCTGACATTTTGGGGGGCTATTGCCCCCCAATAAATACAAAGCTATGGATACCCGCGATAAGCGATATGCCCCCTTCGCGGGTATAAAAGAAATTAACCGTCAATCGAACGTTTAACTTCAATCACTTCAAAGACTTCAATCATATCGCCAACACGGACATCGTTGTAGTTCTTAACACCGATACCACACTCCATACCATTACGGACTTCGTTGACGTCATCTTTAAAGCGACGCAGTGACTCCAGCTCACCTTCGTAAATAACCACGTTATCACGCAGAACACGGATTGGGTTATTACGCTTGATAGTACCTTCTGTCACCATACAACCAGCGATAGCACCAAACTTCGGTGATTTAAAGACGTCACGGACTTCTGCAAGACCCATGATTTGCTGTTTGTATTCAGGTGCTAACATACCGCTCATCGCTTGTTTGATTTCATCAATCAAGCTATAGATGACGGAGTAGTAACGTAAGTCAACACTTTCACTCTCAATAACGCGGCGAGCAGATGCGTCAGCACGAACGTTAAAGCCAAGAATGATCGCATTCGATGCCGCAGCCAGAGTTGCGTCAGTTTCGGTAATACCACCCACACCAGAACCGATGATTTTGATTTTAACTTCATCAGTCGATAGTTTTAACAGTGAGTCAGTAATCGCTTCACAAGTACCTTGAACGTCGGTTTTTAGAACAATGTTCAGTTCAGAAACTTTACCTTCTTCCATGTTAGCAAACATGTTTTCCAGTTTAGATTTCTGTTGGCGAGCCAATTTCACATCGCGGAATTTACCTTGGCGATACAATGCAACTTCACGTGCTTTTTTCTCGTCACGAACAACGGTTGCTTCATCACCTGCGGATGGAACATTGGATAGACCTAAAATCTCAACAGGCATTGATGGGCCAGCAGATTGAACTTCTTTACCGAGTTCGTTACGCATTGCACGAATACGGCCGTATTCAAAACCACAAAGAACAATATCGCCTTTGTTGAGCGTACCTTCTTGAACAAGAATCGTTGCAACTGGACCACGACCTTTATCAAGGTAAGATTCAACAACAACACCGCTTGCCATACCTGCGTAAACTGCTTTCAGCTCAAGGACTTCTGCTTGTAGCAAGATAGCATCAAGCAGCTCATCGATACCGGTACCTTTTTTCGCCGATACGCTAATAAACTGAGTATCACCACCCCAATCTTCAGAAATAACACCGTATTGTGACAGCTCATTTCTTACACGATCTGGATCCGCTTCTGGTTTATCAATTTTGTTCACAGCAACAACGATAGGCACACCCGCCGCTTTTGCGTGTTGGATGGCTTCGATAGTTTGTGGCATCACACCATCGTCTGCTGCAACAACCAGAACAACGATATCCGTTGCCTGAGCACCACGAGCACGCATTGACGTAAACGCGGCGTGACCCGGAGTATCTAAGAAGGTGATCATCCCTTTATCAGTTTTCACATGGTAAGCACCGATGTGCTGAGTGATACCACCTGCTTCGCCTGAAGCGACTTTCGTTGAACGAATATAGTCAAGCAGTGATGTTTTACCATGGTCAACGTGACCCATGATGGTAACAACCGGTGCACGTGGCTCTTCAACTGCTGAACCCGTATCACGGTCATTCATTACCGCTTCTTCTAGCTCATTTTCGCGACGAAGGATAACTTTGTGACCCATCTCTTCTGCAACAAGCTGCGCAGTTTCTTGGTCAATGACTTGGTTGATAGTCGCCATCGCGCCCATCTTCATCATTGTTTTAATCACTTGTGAACCTTTCACCGCCATTTTGTTAGCGAGTTCACCAACAGTGATCGTTTCACCGATAACCACGTCACGGTTTACTGCTGCCGCAGGCTTGTTAAAGCTCTGTTGCAGTGAACTACCTTTACGTTGTTTACCTTTGACGCGATTAGAGCGGCCAGCAGCGCGTTCTTCTTCACGATCGGCTTTTTCAGAAAGCTTATTGCCTTTCTTTTGGCGAGGCGCTTTCGCACTACGGTTACGAGAACGACGACCTTCTTCTTTTTCGTCGCTTTCATCTTCCGCTGCACGAGCATGGCGAGAAGTCGTCGTGTGATAGTCACTATCGTCGTCGATTCTGGAATCATTGTTCCATTTTTCGTTGTTTTCTTCTGCCATTTTGCGAGCCTCTTCTGCGACACGTCTCGCTTCTGCTTCAACTTTACGTTGAGTTTCTTCTTCAACTTTACGCTTCAGAGCTGCTGCTTCAGCTTCACGGCGCTGTTTTTCAGAGTTGGTCTCACCGGCTTTGCCAGCTTTTTGATGATTTTCGCTTGATTTCACTTTTTCTCTTTCCGCTACTTCGCGCGTAGCTTTCTCAGCTGCTTCACGTTTTGCTTTCTCTTCGGCTGCACGCTTCGCTTCCGCTTCACGCTTCGCATTTTCTTCTGCGATACGTTTTGCTTCTGCTTCACGTTTAGCCAGTTCTTCAGCTTCGCGCCGTGCTTGCTCTTCCGCTTCACGCTTCGCCTGCTCTTCCGCTTGTGCTTGCTCAGCGTCGCGGTTCACATAAGTGCGTTTTTTGCGGACTTCTACATTTACCGATTTGCTCTTACCACCGGTGACTGGAACACTCAACGTACTACGCGTTTTACGTTGCAATGTTAACTTACTTGGCTGGCTCGCTGAACCGCCTTGCTCACGATTCAAGTGCCCCAGCAATGTTTCTTTTTCTGCCTGACTAACAGAGTCATTCTCACCTTTTTTGATCCCTGCTTCAGCAAATTGCTGTACCAGGCGTTCAACTGTGGTTTGAATTTCTGCTGCCAATGATTTTACAGTTTCTGTCATGCCGTTCCTTCCTGCTACAGTGTTTACGCATCGTTACCGAACCAGCAAATATTACGTGCGGCCATGATGAGTGCACCTGCCTTCTCACCATCCAGACCCTCGATATCAATCAGGTCGTCGATGCCCTGCTCAGCAAGATCTTCCAGTGTACAGATACCGCGAATAGCCAAATTATAGGCCAGAGTATTATCCATACCATCCAGATTCAATAAATCTTCTGCCGGCTGGTTATCACCTAGACTCTCTTTTTGAGCCAATTCAATCGTAGTGAGGGCCGCTTTCGCTCTTTCACGTAGAACTTCAACAGTTTCTTCATCTAAACCGTCAATTTCCAGAAGCTCTTTGATAGGCACGTAGGCCAGTTCTTCTAACGTCGAGAAGCCTTCTTCAACAAGTGCAGTGGCGAACTCTTCATCAATGTCAAGATGCTTAGTGAATGTGTCAATAGAAGCATGCGCTTCTGCCTGATGTTTTGCATTCAGCTCTTCTGCAGTCATGACATTCAATTCCCATTTGTCATCACCACGGTGTTTTTTCAGTAACTGTGCTGCTAAGCGCACATTTTGGCCGTTACGACCAATCGCCTGAGCTAAGTTACTGCTTTCTACGGCAACATCCATTGTACATTTGTCTTCATCAACCACAATAGATGCCACATCAGCCGGAGCCATTGCATTAATCACGAATTGAGCTGGGTTATCATCCCATAACACAATATCAATTCGCTCGCCGCCTAGCTCACTAGAAACAGCTTGAACTCGCGCGCCACGCATACCAACGCACGCACCGACCGGGTCAATACGCTTATCGTTAGTTTTTACTGCGATCTTAGCGCGAGAACCCGGATCACGAGCAGCGGCTTTGATTTCAATAATTTCTTCACCAATTTCTGGCACTTCAATGCGGAATAATTCAACCAACATTTCTGGGCGAGAACGGGTAACAAAAAGTTGTGCGCCACGTGCTTCCGGACGAACATCATACAGGACTCCACGGATGCGGTCACCTGGACGGAAGTTTTCACGCGGTAACATATCTTCTCGTAAGATCACCGCTTCAGCATTGTTACCAAGATCTAACGTGATATTTTCACGGTTTACTTTCTTAACTTGAGCGGTGATGATCTCACCTTGTTGCTCACGGAATTGATCAACCACCATCGCACGTTCCGCTTCACGTACTTTCTGTACGATCACTTGTTTTGCAGTTTGGGTTGTAATACGGTCGAAAGCAACGGACTCGATTTGGTCTTCAACGTATTCGCCCAGTTTTAGCTCTGGGTTTTCAAATTGTGCTGCTTCTAACGTAATTTCACGTGTTGGCATCGTTACATCTTCAACGATCAGCCAACGACGGAAGGTATCAAAATCACCGGATTTGCGATCGATTTCGACACGAACGTCAATTTCTTGCTCATATTTCTTTTTGGTTGCTGTCGCTAGTGCCGTTTCCAGTGCCTCGAAGATTTTTTCACGAGGGAGGGATTTTTCGTTAGAAACCGCTTCTACAACAGCCAGAATTTCTTTGTTCATCCTAGTTGCCTCATTGAACTTAATTAAAAGTGGGGTACCAAGTTAGCTTTCTGGATGTTGCCAAGGGCGAACACTTCATCCTTACCATCCACAGTAACCGTTATCATTTCACCTTCGACAGCTTTTATAATGCCTTGCCATCTACGGCGGTTCTGCATCGCAATGCGTAAAGTCAGTGCCACCTCTTCACCGACAAAACGCTCATAATGTGCGACAGTGAACAGTGGGCGTTCTAGCCCTGGTGACGATATTTCTAGGTTATAGACCACAGAGATTGGATCTTCGACATCCAATACTGCACTCACCTGATGGCTGACATCAGCACAATCATCAACAGTGATGCCTTCTTCACTATCAATGAAAACACGCAATGTCGATGTACGAGCACGGACAAACTCTAAGCCTACAAATTCAAAGCCAAGTGCTTCCACCGGTGCTGAAATCATCTCTGTCAATTTTTGTTCTAATGTGGACAAGCCCACCCCCAGACATAAAAAAAGGGCTATAAAAGCCCAGTTAATTCGATTGTCAAATAACAAAAAACCCCGAAATTTCGGGGCTTTATGAAACTGGACCCTGTAGTGCCAACGGGTTCACCATGTTCTTAGTATATCTTTAAAACCGTGATAAATCGATGAGAATTTCCGATAAATACATCTGATAAGATATGCTGACTAAGAATTGGTTGCGGGAGCCGGATTTGAACCGACGACCTTCGGGTTATGAGCCCGACGAGCTACCAAGCTGCTCCATCCCGCGTTCGAAAACGTGACATATTCTACACAAATAACCTGTAGAGCACAAGTTATCTTAAATAATGGTGCCGAGGACGGGACTTGAACCCGTACGCCCGTTTTGTAGGCACTACCACCTCAAGGTAGCGTGTATACCAATTTCACCACCTCGGCACTGAGGCGAGGTTATTGATGAATAACTTAACAATAACCTCAAATTCTTTTTTACTTTATTGATGATGGCTTAAATGCCTTCATCCGGAATCTTTAACACTTAACGAGGGATATCGCTCGTTGGTGTTGCTGGTGCTGCCGGAACGTCTGTTGGTTGCTCGACTTTTGCCGGTTCACTAATATTTTCCCATTTGCTACCAGTTCCATATTTATTGGCAGTCATATTGCCAAGGATCAAACTGATAATGAAAAATACAGCAGCCAAGATTCCAGTCATACGAGTCATGAAGTTACCAGAACCCGATGAACCAAACAGTGTTGCAGAGGCACCCGCACCGAATGACGCACCCATGTCAGCACCTTTACCTTGTTGTAACATGATCAGACCAATCAGACCGATAGCTACCAACAAGAAAACAATTAAAAGAGCTATGTACATTTGAGTTACCTATTCAGTTTGCGGAACATAGTGTAACCACTATGACCTATAATACTGCACACCCGCTTATTTGCCGCTTAAGTATGACCTTTACGGGATTAAGCAGGTGCGAATACTAACCAAAGCTGAGCCGACAAGCAAGCCAAATTTCATTTCCCGAGTTCATTTGCGGAAAAAAACAGCAAATGAACTCGGGATGGGCAATTTTGTCAGGCTCTCAGTTAGTGCCTTATTTTTAAACGATCCTATCGTTAAAATGATTAACCTGCCGCTTTTACTGCATCAGCAATGCGGTTAGCCATCGCCAAAACGTCAGCTTCATTTTCACCTTCGACCATGACTCGAATCAAAGGTTCTGTACCTGATTTTCTCAGCAGAACACGACCTTTGCCTGCCAACTCTTTCTCGACTTGCTCACTCGCGGCCAATACAGCTTCACTTTGTAATGGGTCATGTGAGCCAGAAAAGCGTACGTTAACCAATACTTGCGGTAACAGTTTCATGCCACTGCATAAGTCATGCAAACTCATTTGGTTACGAACCATCGCACTGAGTACTTGCAGACCAGCCACAATACCGTCACCCGTCGTCGTTTTATCTAATAAGATAATATGACCTGAGTTTTCAGCCCCCATTCTCCAACCTTTTTCTTGGAGCTTCTCAAGTACATAGCGGTCACCCACTTTTGCGCGCTCAAAAGGAATGCCAAGTTGTTTCAGAGCGATTTCTAACCCCATATTGCTCATCAGCGTGCCGATAACACCACCTTTTAATTGGCCTTGACGTAATGCTTCACGCGCAATGATATAGAGAATTTGGTCACCATCGACTTTATTGCCTTCATGGTCAACCATAATCAAACGGTCACCATCACCATCAAAGGCTAGCCCCACATCCGCTTTTTCTGCAAGCACACGCTCTTGTAGCATGCGAACATCCGTAGCGCCACACTTCTCATTAATGTTGATCCCATTAGGTTCACAGCCAATCGCGATGACTTCAGCCCCTAACTCACGAAATACATTCGGTGCAATATGGTAAGTTGCGCCATTAGCACAGTCGATAACGACTTTTAGGCTAGAGAGGCTTTGTTCACTAGGGAAAGTGCCCTTACAAAATTCAATATAACGACCCGCAGCATCAACAATACGGTTTGCGCGACCTAGCTCTGCGGATTCAACACATGTGATTGGTTTTTCCATCTCCGCTTCTATCGCTTCTTCGACTTCATCAGGCAATTTAGTCCCATCAATCGAGAAGAATTTAATCCCATTATCATCATAAGGGTTATGAGACGCAGAAATTACAATCCCCGCCTCAGCGCGGAAAGTACGTGTCAGATAAGCTACGGCAGGTGTTGGCATTGGGCCAGTAAATGACGCAGATAAACCCGCAGCCGCTAGACCCGCTTCTAAAGATGACTCCAACATATAACCGGAGATACGCGTATCTTTACCAATAATAATTTTTCGTGAGCCATGGCGAGCGAGAACTTTCCCTGCTGCCCAGCCTAATTTTAATACGAAATCAGGCGTGATTGGGCTGTCACCCACTTTGCCACGAATACCATCAGTACCAAAATATTTACGGTTACTCATACGCTAACTTTTCCTTTTCTGACAGAGTCATCTGAACGATCTGCATTGCTTGTACGGTCTCTTTGACATCATGTACACGAATAATCTGTGCGCCTTGCATCGCTGCGATAGTTGCGCAAGCAATACTTCCCACAAGCCTTTCTTGTGGTGGAACATTCAATAAGTTTCCAATCATAGATTTACGGGACATTCCTGCCAATAGCGGTAGTCCGAAATCATGAAACTGATCCAAATTTGCCAGCAGTTGATAATTATGTGACAGGTTTTTACCAAAACCAAAACCGGGATCGAGTATTATCTGCTGTTTATCAATACCTGCCGCGACACAACGCGCAATTTCAGCATCAAAATAAGCTTTAATATCTGCTACAACATTTTCATAATTAGGCGCATCTTGCATGGTTCTTGGCTGACCTTGCATATGCATAATACAAACGGGTAAGCCACTTTGTGCCGCAACTTCAATGGCTCCTGGCTCATGTAATGAGCGAATATCATTGATTAAGTGCATACCTGCTTTTGCGGCTTCTGACATCACTTCCGCTTTTGAAGTATCAACAGAAATCCACACATCAAAACGCTGTGCAATGGCTTCCACAATTGGAATAACTCTATCGAGTTCTTCATTGACAGAAACCTCTGCCGCTCCCGGACGCGTCGATTCACCGCCAATATCAATAATCGATGCCCCTTCATTCACCATCTTAGCGGCATGTTCCAATGCGTCATGATAACGATTATGAGTGCCACCATCTGAAAATGAATCAGGAGTAACATTCAAAATCCCCATCACTTTTGGTGTGGATAGATCGAGTTCACAAGCCCTTGCTCTAATTTTCATCGTTATTTCACCTTAACGTAAAAAACCCCAGAGAACTGGGGTTTTTCCATATCACTTAACGATAGCTTATTGTGGTTTGTTATCGTTTGTATTGTCTGATGAATGAGATTCATCATTACTGTTTTTTGGCTCTTCAGATTGAGGTTTTTCAGTCGTTGTTTCAGGTTTTGATGTATTAACCGCAGCACCAAAAGAACCCGTTACATTGTTGACTTTTTTGTCTTCATCCCAGCCCGCCGGTTCGCGTACAGGACGACGATTCATCAAATCATCAATCATTGGCATATCAATGGTTTCATATTTCAATAATGCATCTTTCATAGCATGCAGAATATCCATATTGTCTGTCAGCGTTTTATAGGCGACTTGGTAAGCGCGCTCAATAATTGCTTTAATCTCTTCATCAATAATGCGAGCAGTTTCATCCGAATAAGTCGAGCTGTGCCCCGAGCGACCTAAAAATGCAGGCCCTTCCTCGTCAGCATACAGTACTGGCCCTAACTTCTCAGAGAAGCCCCACTGAGTCACCATTTTTCTAGCGGTGTTGGTTGCTTGCTGAATATCGCCTGACGCCCCTGTAGAGACTTTGTCATGACCATAAATTAACTCTTCTGCAATACGACCACCGTATGTGCTAGCGATATTCCCTTCTAATTTCTGACGGCTTGCACTGACTTGGTCGCCTTCAGGTAGATAGAAAGTAACGCCCAATGCACCCCCACGAGGGATAATCGTCACTTTATGCACAGGGTCATGCTCAGGCATCAGATAACCAACAATTGCATGGCCTGCTTCGTGATACGCGGTAGCTTCTTTTTGTTCTTCTGTCATCATCAAAGAACGATGTTCAGCCCCCAGCCATACTTTATCCCTAGCTTTTTCAAACTCAACCATTGAAACAACGCGTTTGTTGGCACGAGCCGCAAACAGGGCTGCCTCATTCACTAGGTTTGCCAATTCAGCACCGGAGAACCCAGGCGTTGCTCTAGCAAGGATGGCTGTATCAACAGCAGGATCAATAGGAACACGACGCATGTGAACTTTTAATATTTGTTCACGACCGCGTACATCTGGTAAACCTACCATAACCTGACGGTCAAAACGGCCTGGACGTAATAATGCAGGGTCCAAAACATCAGCACGGTTTGTTGCCGCAATAACAATAATACCCTCATTGCCTTCAAAACCGTCCATCTCAACCAGCATTTGGTTCAGAGTCTGTTCACGCTCATCGTGACCACCACCTAAACCAGCGCCACGTTGACGACCAACCGCATCGATTTCATCGATAAAGATAATACAAGGTGCTGCTTTTTTCGCTTGTTCGAACATATCACGAACACGCGATGCACCAACACCGACAAACATTTCAACAAAGTCAGAACCTGAAATCGTAAAAAATGGTACTTTGGCTTCACCAGCAATTGCTTTAGCAAGCAAAGTTTTACCTGTACCTGGAGGACCTACCATCAGGACGCCTTTTGGTATTTTACCTCCCAACTTCTGGAAACGAGCTGGTTCACGTAGAAAATCAACAATTTCACCAACTTCTTCTTTTGCTTCATCACAGCCAGCAACATCGGCAAAAGTCGTTTTGATTTGATCTTCCGTTAGCATTCGAGCTTTGCTTTTACCGAATGACATTGCTCCTTTACCGCCACCGCCTTGCATTTGGCGCATAAAGAAGATCCAGACACCGATCAGCAGAAGCATTGGGAACCAGGAAATAAAGATAGTTTGCAGAAAGCTAGGTTCTTCTGGTGGCTCACCAACGACAGTTACGTGCTTATTTAGCAACGTGTCTAACAGCTTCTCATCCTGCATAGGAAGATAAGTTGTATAACGGCTATTATCAGCCTTTCTGACGTTTAATTCACGACCTGTGATACGAACTTCACGTACCTGATCCTGGGCTAACTCATTGATAAACGTAGAATAATCAACTCTGCGATTATTCGAATCGCTTGGGCCAAAACTCTGGAACAAGGACATCAGAACAACTGCGATGACTAACCAGAGAATCAGGTTTTTCGCCATGTCACTCAAGGGATTAACCTCATATTACAACTGTGTTAACAAATAACGTTCAGGGTACTACAGTTTTAGCCCTGTCGCTACAATGTATACTTCACGCGATCGTGCCCGCGAAGATTCGGGTTTACGAACTTTTACTTTCGTAAATAGGGAACGGATATCCCTGAGGTACTCGTCAAAGCCTTCCCCCTGAAACACTTTAACAATAAAACTGCCCCCAGGAGCCAGCACAGCACGGCACATATCCAATGCTAACTCAACCAAATACATCGACCGAGGTATATCGACCGCGGGAGTCCCACTCATATTGGGAGCCATGTCAGACATGACTACCTGGACTTTTTTATCTCCAACCCGCTCTAACAGTGCAGCTAGCACTGCTTCTTCACGAAAATCTCCTTGAAGGAAATCAACGCCAACAATCGGGTCCATCGGTAAAATATCACAAGCAATCACCCGGCCATTATGGCCTATTTGACTAACCACATACTGTGACCAGCCTCCGGGTGCTGCCCCCAAATCAACAACGGTCATACCTGGTTTAAAAATTTTATCACTTTGCTGGATTTCATCCAGTTTAAACCATGCACGTGAGCGAAGCCCTTTTTTTTGTGCTTGTTGAACATATTTATCACTAAAATGTTCTTGCAACCAGCGACTAGAGCTTGCCGAACGTTTTTTATTGGCCATTGCATTTTCCAACTATACTAAATAGAGCACATCTATCCCCATCATTTTTCGGCCTACATGAACGTTGATGATACCACTGCATGTAATTCGAATTATTTTGGGTGTTCATTGTTACTTCTTTACCATCCGATAAATATAATTGATGGTGATAGATATCAGATGGCGGTAGAATAAGCCATTTTCAATACTAACGAAGCAAAAAATCGATGAATCTTAATAAAAAACAAATCCAACACCTGAAAAGCCTCGCTCATCACCTCAACCCAGTTGTTATGATTGGTAACAATGGGTTAACTGAGGGTGTTTTAGCTGAGATTGAACTTTCATTAGCACATCATGAGCTTATCAAAGTCAAAATCGCAGGCGAAGATCGCGAAACTAAAAATTTGATCGCCGCAGCGATCGTTCGCGAAACAGGTGCTGTTAATGTACAAATTATAGGCAAGATACTTGTTCTCTACCGACCATCGGATGAGCGCAAAATTATTTTACCTAAATAATCACCCTTAATTTATATAAAAATGCCATTGAAGGCAGCTTTTATATGAAGAAAAAGGCCGCCAGCGGCCTTTTTCGCTAATACAGTAAAATAATATAACCAATTCAGGCAAATAGGAATCAGATATACTCAACTTTAAGAATTTCGAACTCAACGTCGCCACCGGGCGTTTTGATAGTGACAACATCATCCTGTTCTTTACCGATCAAGCCGCGTGCAATCGGTGAGTTAACGGAAATCAGATTGATTTTAATATCTGCTTCATCATCACCCACTATGCGATAAGTCAGCTCTTCATCCGTATCAACATTCAACACAGTAACTGTCGCACCAAAAATCACACGACCATTGTTTGTCATTTTCGTGACGTCAATAACCTGAGCATGGGAAAGCTTGGATTCAATTTCTTGAATTCGGCCTTCACAAAAACCCTGTTGTTCGCGAGCGGCATGATATTCTGCGTTCTCTTTCAAGTCACCGTGTTCGCGGGCTTCCGCAATCGCTGCAATAATTTCCGGGCGGCGGACAGATTTAAGATAATCGAGCTCTTCTCGTAACTTATCTGCACCCAATACCGTCATTGGAATCTGTTTCATTGATAAATACCTCTGTTTCAATCCTATCTAAAAATAAGTATCTTCCTGATTTTTGTAACAACAGTACACTGAACCGCCCCATGGTTAATGGGGAGGCTCAAACAATACACAGGCTGTGAATGTGTCTTTAAAACCCATTCACACACTTATCTTATCACAATGCTAACCATTCTAACGTAGAGTTAATAGCGGGTCATCGTTTACTTTTTCAGGCATTACACTTTAGTATGTACAGTATGTCTACCCTAATGCGTGAAATTTATGCCGTTATTAACACTTACCAGAAAATGGATCATCACTTTAGGACTTGTCTTCACCACAGGACAAGCATTTGCCATTCCAATTGATGATTATAAGCAATATTTACCCGATGGTACTAACCTCGCTCTGGTTGCGCAAAAAGTCGGTAGTGACACCCCCATTATTGATTACAATGCGCAGCAAATGGCACTGCCTGCAAGTACCCAAAAAGTCGTCACTGCCCTCGCGGCTTTGCTACAGCTTGGTCCTGATTACCGTTTTGTGACGAATTTCGAAACCAATGCAAAATTAAACAACAATACGCTAACGGGCGACCTCGTTATCCGCTTTAGTGGCGACCCAACACTCACACGCCAGCAAATCCGCAATATGGTCAATGCGCTGAAACAGATTGGTATCCACAAAGTTGAAGGTGATTTAATTGTCGATATTTCGGCATTTACTAGCCATGATAAAGCGCCGGGCTGGGTATGGAACGATATGACGCAATGCTTTAGTGCACCGCCTGCCGCAGCCATTATCGATAGAAACTGTTTTTCTGTTTCACTCTATCCCGCTCAAAAAATAGGGGATATGGCTTATATCAAGGCAGCCAGTTTCTACCCCGTCAATATGTTCAGTGAGGTTAAAACATTAGCTAAGGGAGACCCTGAAGGGCGTTATTGTGAACTGGATGTGGTTCCTGGCGAGCTAAATCGCTACACGTTAACAGGCTGTCTATCACAACGTAGTGAACCTCTCCCCCTTGCCTTTGCGGTACAAAATGGCGCAAGCTATTCCGGCGCTATTGTTAAAAATGAACTGCAAAATGCGGGCATAGCGCTAACAGGGCATGTCAAAAAGCGTACCCAACCAACGGCACAATCGCAGGTCCTCGTCAAAACCGAATCTCAGCCGCTGCATGACCTATTGAAGGTGATGTTGAAAAAATCAGACAATATGATTGCTGATACTGTCTTTCGTACTATTGGTCGAGACTATTACGGTGTTCCCGGTACGTGGCGCTCGGGGTCGGATGCTGTTAGGCAGGTTTTAAAACAAAAAGCGGGCATCGATTTAGGTAATACCGTTATGGTCGACGGCTCTGGTTTATCCCGCCATAACCTGATCACGCCGACGACAATGATGGAAATTCTACAATTTATCGCTAAAAACGATCAGCAACTTGATTTTATCTCTATGCTGCCTCTTGCAGGACATGACGGTACATTACGTTACCGTGGCGGCTTAGATGAAGCCGGTGTGAATGGCAAAGTTTCAGCTAAAACAGGGGCTTTACAAGGCGTCTATAACTTAGCAGGCTTTATCACGACGGCTAGTGGGCAACGCGTTGCTTTCGTACAGTTTATCTCTGCCTATGCGGTACCACAAAACCAACAACGGAGCCGACGCGTTCCTCTCGTGCGTTTTGAGAGTCGGTTGTATAAAGATCTTTACCAGAAAAATTGATCCTTCGATCAATTCGCCGTAAATAATACAATCTTTGTATTTGAAAAAACCCCCAATCATTGGGGGTTTTTCTGAGATTGATTATTTCTGATAGATGATTTCGACACCTTCGTCGTCATCTTCGTCCCAATCATCATCCCAGTCATCCAGATCTTCAGCACCTTCGAGTTGCTCTTTATGGTAGTCATCCCACATAAATTCAACTTTTTCAGGCTGTTTTTCATCTTCCGATGCTGCCATATCACGCGGCTGAGTTTCCATAAACTCCATAATATCCCAACACAGTGCCTTCACACCTTCGTGATTCACCGCGGAGATCATATAGTATTTATCTTCCCAGCCCATCGCTTTAGCGATTTCAGCAGCACGTTTTGCGGACTCTTCAGGGCCTAAAATATCCACTTTGTTAAACACTAACCAACGTGGTTTTTCTGCCAGTTTTTCGCTGTATTTTTCGAGTTCGCTAATAATGATCTTGGCATTTTCCACAGGATCCGATTCATCGATCGGGCAGATGTCGATCAGATGCAATAGCACGCGACAGCGCTCTAAGTGTTTAAGGAAACGGATCCCTAAACCTGCGCCTTCCGCAGCACCTTCGATTAACCCTGGAATATCCGCAACCACAAAGCTTTTTTCGTTATCCATACGCACGACACCTAAGCTCGGTACTAGCGTAGTAAATGGATAATCAGCGACTTTTGGTTTCGCTGCCGATACCGAACGAATAAAGGTCGATTTACCCGCATTCGGCATCCCTAGCATACCCACATCAGCGAGCAGCATCAGCTCTAACATCAGCTCACGAGTTTCACCAGGCGTCCCCATCGTACGTTGACGTGGAGCGCGGTTAACTGAAGATTTAAAGCGTGTATTACCTAAACCGTGGAAACCGCCCTTCGCGACCATTTGGCGCTGCTCATGGCGAGTCATATCACCCAGTATTTCTCCAGTACCGAGATCGCGTATACGCGTTCCGACAGGCACCTTGATCGTGATATCTTGACCACGTTTCCCTGTACAGTCACGACTTTGACCATTTTGCCCACGCTCTGCGCGGAAAGATTTTTCAAAACGGTAGTCGATGAGTGTATTCAGGTTTTCGTCGGCTTGCAGATAGACATCACCACCATCACCGCCGTCACCACCGTCAGGACCGCCTTTTGGAATGTATTTTTCGCGGCGGAAGCTGACACAACCATTGCCACCATCCCCCGCCACAACCAATATTTTGGCTTCATCTACAAATTTCATAATTCTTTCTCCGTATGATAGCCATTATAGTGCTGGATGGCCGTGTTACCCAGAGATGGCGTATTCTAAATATAAAAAGCCCCGCAAAAAGTTTTTGCAGGGCTTTAATTCGAATTAAAAGTCAGAAAACTTATTCAGCTTCGATGCTGATAAATTTACGGTTTTGTGGACCTTTAACTTCAAATTTAACTTTTCCGTCCGCTAAAGCGTACAGAGTGTGGTCACGGCCACAACCTACGTTGTTACCTGCGTGGAACTTAGTACCACGTTGACGAACGATGATGCTACCTGCTAATACAGCTTCGCCACCGAAACGTTTTACACCCAGACGTTTTGCTTCTGAATCGCGACCGTTACGAGTCGAGCCGCCAGCCTTTTTGTGTGCCATTAATCTGCTCTCCTAAATCTTAAGCGATGCCAGTGATCTTAACATCAGTGAACCACTGACGGTGACCCTGTTGTTTACGGCTGTGTTTACGACGACGGAATTTGACAATCTTAACTTTATCGCCACGACCGTGTGCAACCACTTCCGCTTTCACTTTAACGCCTTCAACGACAGGAGCGCCAATTTTGATATCGTCGCCATTAGCAACCATCAGAACGTGATCAAATTCAACAGTTTCACCTGTTGCGATGTCCAGCTTTTCTAGGCGGACAGTTTGACCTTCGCTAACTCGGTGTTGTTTACCACCACTTTGGAAAACCGCGTACATATTAACTCCGCTTTCCGCGTACCCGCTAAAAAATTTAATTCCTGAGCACGCTATAAAATATTCACAATAGGGCGCGAATTCTACGCAAAAAAGCGTCAGAACACAAGCCAATAATGCATTTAGATCACAAAAAAACCGACTTTTTTATTCCATACTCCGGTCAGCCTTTGATTTATGATGAATAACTCGAATTGTTACTTATTTAAACATTTTTTGCATTACAACTAATTATCTTAGAAATATTAATGTTATGCTTAGGCTATAACTGTTCTATTGGCGACACCTTTTTGACTAAAGGGTGGCGGCTAAAATCCTATAATATGAATAAATTACGATGAATTTAGAATCTATTGTTGAACTGACTAGCGAGGATATGTCAGCAGTAAACGAAGCAATCCTCAGTCAATTGAATTCAGACGTTGCGCTAATTAACCAACTTGGTTATTACATTGTTAGCGGTGGTGGGAAAAGGATCCGTCCAATGATCGCGGTATTGGCAGGACGATCCCTTGGTTATTCAGGGCAAAAACATATTCAAGTTGCTGCGCTGATCGAGTTTATCCATACTGCAACTTTATTGCATGATGATGTTGTCGACGAATCCGACATGCGCCGCGGTAAACAAACAGCGAACGCCGTATTTGGTAATGCTGCGAGTGTCCTCGTTGGGGACTTTATTTATACACGATCCTTCCAAATGATGACGGATCTTGACTCGATGCGTGTCCTTAAACTCATGTCGGAAGCGACGAACGTTATCGCTGAAGGTGAAGTCTTACAGTTGATGAACTGTAACGATCCTAACATTACTGAAGAAAACTACATGCAAGTGATCTACAGTAAAACCGCTCGTTTGTTTGAAGCTGCCGCGCATGCATCGGCAATTTTAGCATCAGCAACCCCCGAGCAAGAGAAAGCCTTGCAAGATTACGGTCGCTATCTCGGCACTGCCTTTCAATTGATTGATGATTTGTTGGATTATGACGCAGATAATAAGCAATTAGGCAAAAATACCGGGGATGACCTTGATGAAGGGAAGCCTACGCTGCCCCTACTTCATGCAATGAACCATGGAACCGAGGAAGAAGCCGCCTTGATCCGTCAAGCGATCGAGCAGGGCAATGGCCGTCACCTACTGGACACTGTGCTGGCAACTATGAAACGTTGCGGCTCACTGGAGTACACCTACGCTCGCGCAAAAGAGGAATCGCAAAAAGCCATTGATGCTTTGAGTACTCTTGATGATTCAGTTTATAAAGACGCGTTAATCAGCCTCGCAGAGGTGGCTATTTCACGTCACTCATAGCGTTAAACGTATCGTTTTGAATGCGATGAGGGGGAAAGAGACTACTCTTCCCCTTTTTCTTCTTTTTCGATCCTAGCGAGCAATGATGAAAGGCCATAACGCAAAATATATTTCACCACTTTATCACGCTCCGCTTCAGTGAGTTGGTAATAGGCTTCCATCCAAATTTGTGAAGCATCCATTCTTTGGCTTTGATAGCCCACTGAAGGCTCAGAAAGACTCAATTGACTCTGTATTTCTCCAGGTAAGCTCTCTAGATGATACTCGACGGCTTTACCTTGAACGCCACGCTTACGACGATTTTTCCATCCTTCTCTTCTAGCCATCAAATTAATACCTTGAGGAGAAGTTGGTAAGCCTTCTAAACCTGCTAATTCTTTCGCAGTGAACCACATTTTTTTCATATTATCTCTTTCGAACTTATATTATGAAATCTGCCGTTGAGGCTCTATCTAAATATTGTTAATAAAGAATATGTTGAGTACCAATATGCCTATTCTTCATTATTGAATTACCCAAACCGATTTTTTAGGTAAATTATTTTTTATTTATTAAATCTACCAATGCTATTACACCTTCACGCATAATAAATGCCAATATAAGGTTACGCTCTTCCGGAGAAAGCTGGTGATAAACTTCCTGCCAAATAAATGCATTATCATGATGTTTTGCTTGATATAATGCAGGGGCTTCATAAACAGAAAGGGGCTCAAATAAACCTTCAGGCAAACTATTAATATGATATTCCAACGCCTTTCCTTGAATCCCCCGCCGCTTGCGGCATAACCAGTTTTCACGACGAGCCATCGCATTGATACCTTGAGTAGTCATTGGGAGTCCTTTTAAGCCAACTAACTCTTTCGCCGTTAACCATTCTTTTTGCATGCCTGACCCTCCTAGTCACGATTTACAATTTAATAATAATTGCTGAAAAACGTGTTTATTTTCTCAATAACCTTTTTCTTTTTTGTTTTATTAATATTTATTATTAATTAATTTATGAGTTATACATGTAAAGTATATTTTAATTTCTTTTAATAACAATAGATTGGATATACACGAGGTCACAGTTATCTTTTTTCATGCGATCGTCTTTATATATTAGCTGTACTTATAACATCTATCATTAATATGTGATTTTTACAGATAACCCAAACTAGTTAGTTTTTACTTTCAATATGTTAGATAAAATCACAAATATATATGCCAAATCTTTCTTATATTTCATAAAAATAAAACTCCTTTCATAAAACTGAATTTTTAGAAAAAATTAGAAATAATTTTGGAAAATTTCTGTTATTTTATTTCCAATAACAGGGCTATTGCAGTGAATGTATCACAATCTCCTGTTAGATGTACTACTAACTCTACATGATTCTGAGTAAAAAAAGGACTAAAAAATGATCTTACGGAAATCGGATTGGCATCCAGCAGATATAATTGCCGCTTTACGTAAACGCGGAACGACTTTAGCAGCAATATCTCGACAAGCAGGTTTAAGCTCCTCCACACTGGCGAATGCCTTATCTCGTCCTTGGCCTAAAGGTGAATGGATTATTGCGAATTATCTCGGAATTCATCCTTCAGAGATATGGCCAAGCCGCTATTTCAATCCAATTACAGGTGAATTATTAGAAAGAAAAGTAAGAGAAAAAACCCCAACCTCAAGCTGAAAGAATATAAAAAAAACCGCTGCCCCAACAATATCAGGACAGCGGTTTTCTTAAGAAATAAGTGAAAATTAATAGCAATTAGCCATTAATGAATTTTTCACCTAGTTCGATATCTTTTCTCAGTACATCAAGCATGTCTTTCAGTGCTTTTTGTTCAAACTCACTCAGTTTGCCGTAAGAGATATGCTCTTCGATACCATTTTTACCTAAACGGACTGGCTGAGCAAAGAAGCGAGCGTGTTCACCTTCACCTTCGGTGTAAACACATTCGATAACATTTGGCTCACCTTGTAGGCCACGGATCAGAGACAGGCCTAGACGTGCTGCTGCTTGGCCCATTGACAGTGTTGCAGATCCGCCACCTGCTTTTGCTTCAACAACTTCAGTACCTGCGTTTTGGATACGTTTAGTCAGAGCAACAACTTCTTCATCGGTGAAGCTAACACCTGGGATCTGAGACAATAGAGGCAGGATAGTAACACCTGAGTGACCACCGATGACAGGCACTTCGATTTCGTGTGGTTTCTTACCTTTCAGTTCAGCAACGAAAGTATTAGAACGGATGATATCCAGAGTCGTTACACCGAATAGACGGTTTTTGTCGTAAACGCCTGCTTTTTTCAGCACTTCAGCCGCAATAGCCACTGTTGTGTTAACTGGGTTAGTAATGATACCGATTAATGCTTTTGGACAAGTATCAGCGATTTGTTGAGTCAAATTGCGAATAATACCCGCGTTAACATTAAATAGGTCTGAACGATCCATACCTGGTTTACGAGCAACACCTGCTGAGATCAGGACAACATCAGCGCCTTTCAGTGCAGGAGTCGCATCTTCACCTGAGAAACCAACTACTTTAACGTCAGTTGGGATATGGCTAAGGTCCGCAGCAACACCCGGAGTTACTGGTGCGATGTCATATAGTGAGAGTTCTGAACCTGCTGGAAGCTGGTTTTTAAGAAGAAGGGCCAGAGCCTGACCAATACCACCTGCTGCGCCTAGGACTGCAACTTTCATTCTGAAACTCCTTTATTTGTACTTAAAAAAGTATATTGATTCATCTTGTTATGTAGTAAACACATTACTGATAAAAAACAATTCATTAACAGATGTTGAAGCATATTAATGTGTATAGGCTTACGCACTGATTTCATCTATTCTAAACAAAATCCTTATCTGTTAATGAGATAAGGGGCACTTTTTTAACAAATAGTTTTTATCACTATTGATTTTTGCATAATAAATTGTTTTTACTGCTGATAATCCCGTTATTCACAAAGTGATTAACAAAAAATTTACACCTTTTGGCAACAAATTGCATTACCTCTCTATGCTACTGGGTCTATTTTCTTCTTATATAGGCATAAATCATTAAGATTATTGATTATTTTTATTTATCAACTTTTGCTAAACTAAACTTTCATCAATGTTCTCTTTTTATGCATAAAAAAGACAATAACCTTCATTTTTCATCGTATACAAAACCATCATAACGCAATTTTGTTGCATAAAAATTCACATTTACAGATAATACAGACCAATTTATTGTCATAGGATGGGTTAATTATGCGTACACCGTCTAAACAAGAAGACTTGGTTAAAGCGTTCAAAGCGCTGCTTAAAGAAGAAAAATTTAGCTCTCAGGCTGAAATTGTTATCGCACTGCAAGAGCAAGGCTTTGAAAATATCAACCAATCAAAAATTTCCAGAATGCTGACTAAGTTCGGTGCTGTGCGCACTCGCAACGCAAAAATGGAAATGGTCTACTGCTTACCCACAGAGCCTGGCGTTCCCACGGCGACTAGCCCATTAAAAAACCTAGTACTGGATATCGATTACAACCATTCTGTTGTGGTGATCAGAACAAGCCCCGGCGCCGCACAATTGATTGCACGCTTGCTAGATTCTTTAGGGAAAGCGGAAGGGATCTTAGGCAGTATCGCAGGGGACGATACCATTTTCTCTACACCAGCGAATAATTTTACAACTAAAGAGCTTTACGAAGCGATCCTTTCACTCTTTGATCAAGAGCTTTAAATCCATTTTTATTTTTTAATTTCTATTCCATTCGCGCATTCGTGCGCGATTGAATATAAAAACGATGGGCTATCAAAGTGATATTTGAGATATTCAGAAACGTTGTGCACTATGGATTTCACTTTTTAGTTCCCATTCTCTTCGGTTATCTATTTTGGCGCAAAAATTGGAAATTAGCGTCACTGCTTATGATAGCCACGATGGCGATTGATTTAGACCATCTTCTTGCGGATCCAATTTTTGATCCTAATCGCTGTGGCATTGGTTTTCACCCATTACATACTCTCTGGGCGGCAATCGCTTATTGTATCCTCTTTTTGATGCCATCGTGGAAATTAAAGGCTATCGCTGTTGGTTGTCTTTTCCATCTCTGCACAGATTCTTTAGATTGCTACATGGGCAGCCTAAAACAAGAGCTACAGTATAGTTATTGTTATAGTCGCCAATTTATTGAGGCGAGTTAACATTTAGCCTCGGCACACCTCGCCAAGAGCGCGATTTTACAGCGCTAACCCAATGCATTTCACCAATATCATTCACTGAGTTTAGTCGTATAACATACGAGACGTTTTCTACTATCCAAAAACAAAAAATGCCACTGTCCTGTTAAGGGAAGTGGCATTTTGCGTCAGCCATTATATTTAGTCGTCTAACTCTGTCTCTGCTTTATTTTTTAAGCCGGCGAGTAACTTACCGTGGATATCACCAAAACCCCCATTACTCATAACAAGAATATGATCGCCTGGCTGAGCGGTTTCAATGACCATTTGTGCCAACGCATCAATATCACCACTCCAACGGGCAGGTTGAACACATTTTTCCGCAATTTCAGTGACCATCCACGGAATATTGCTTGGCTGGAATAAGAAAACTTCATCAGCACGACCTAACGCCGGAGCAATATCACTTTTATTAACCCCTAACTTCATAGTATTAGAGCGTGGCTCTAATACCGCCAGTATGCGGGAAGTGCCCCCAACTTTACTGCGCAGCGCTTCCAGTGTTGCGAGGATCGCCGTTGGATGATGAGCAAAATCATCATAAACACTGACACCATACTCAACCCCCCGTAATTCAAGGCGGCGACGAGCATTAATAAATTTACCTAAAGCAAAGCACGCTTCTTTGGCGGGCACGCCTACGTGATGTGCTGCGGCAATTGCCATCAACGCATTTTGGATATTGTGATTACCCACTTGTGACCAATTCACTTCACCCACACGTTGTTGTTGATAATAGACTTCGAACTGGCTGCCATCGTGGTTCAGCTTTTTCGCTTGCCATTCACCATGTTCACCGACGAACTCTTGCTCACTCCAGCAGCCCATCGTCATAACCTGTTTAAGGTTATTATCGCTATCTGGCATGAAAATTTTACCGCTAGCAGGCACAATACGAACAAGATGGTGGAACTGTTTTTGGATGGCTTCTAAATTTTCAAAAATATCGGCATGGTCGAACTCAAGGTTATTGAGCACCAGCGTTCTTGGACTGTAGTGTACAAATTTCGAACGCTTATCGAAAAACGCGCAATCATACTCATCAGCTTCAATCACAAAAAAGGGACTTTCCCCTAATTGGGCTGATACTTCAAAGTTCCCTGGCACGCCTCCAATTAAAAACCCTGGTTTATAACCGCAATCTTCTAAGATCCAAGCAAGCATCCCCGCCGTGGTTGTTTTACCATGGGTGCCCGCGACAGCGAGTACCCAGCGTTCAGGAAGTACATGATCATGTAGCCATTGTGGACCAGATGTATAAGTGAGGCCTTTTTCCAATACCGCTTCAACACAAGGGTTACCACGCGTCATCGCATTACCAATAACGACCATATCAGGTGCTGGTTCTAGCTGACTAGGGTCATAGCCCTGAATGAGTTCAATACCTTGCTTTTCTAGTAAGGTACTCATCGGAGGGTACACGTTTGTATCGGAGCCTGTTACTTTATGCCCGAGGGAGCGAGCCAGTATTGCCAAGCTCCCCATAAACGTACCGCAGATACCCAAAATATGTATGTGCATTATTTTCCATCCAATAGCATGAGGTTTGTCACTATTCTACCCATCAACGTTAGGTTTATATAGACAAAAAATTCGAATTAAATACAGGGAAAAATAGGCAGAGTATTCCCAAAATGATCCAAACGCGGCAACAAGAGCCAGTTACTGTTATCCCAAGAGTACATGCTCAAGTATGTGACTTAGGTAACAAAATACGGCCCACATCGCGGCGGTACAACGTATCAAGGGTATAGATTAACTCCACGCGCAAGGGTACAATTCCCCCCTGCAAACCTCTGTCAATTATATTCAGGACCTTCGTCATGAAAACATTAGGCGAATTCATCGTCGATAAGCAACAAGATTTTCCTCATGCAACAGGAGAACTGACCGCATTACTGTCAGCAATCAAACTGGGCGCTAAAATTATCCATCGTGATATTAACAAAGCTGGACTTGTAGACATTCTTGGCACAAGCGGTGTGTCGAATGTCCAAGGTGAAGTCCAGATGAAGCTTGACCTGTATGCAAACGAAAAATTAAAAGCCGCTTTGAAAGCTCGCGGGGAAGTAGCTGGTATTGCCTCCGAAGAAGAAGATGAAATCGTCATTTTCGAAGGCGATCGTGCAGAAAACGCGAAATATGTCGTATTAATGGATCCACTGGATGGTTCTTCGAATATCGATGTAAACGTTTCCGTCGGAACAATCTTCTCTATCTACCATCGTATTACCCCAATTGGCCAACCGGTGACTGAAGCTGACTTCTTGCAACCGGGTCATCGTCAAGTCGCGGCAGGTTACGTCGTTTACGGTTCATCCACCATGTTGGTGTATACCACAGGATGTGGCGTACATGCCTTTACCTATGATCCATCACTTGGTGTCTTCTGCCTCTCTCACGAAAAAGTGATGTTCCCAACAGAAGGAAAAATGTATTCAATCAACGAAGGTAACTACATCAAGTTCCCTATGGGCGTGAAAAAATACATTAAATACTGCCAAGAACAAGATGAAGCGACAGGTCGCCCTTATACGACTCGCTACATTGGCTCGCTGGTTGCGGATTTCCACCGTAACTTGCTTAAAGGCGGCATCTATATCTACCCAAGCACGGCAAGCCATCCAAATGGTAAGCTCCGCTTACTGTACGAATGCAACCCAATTGCGTTCCTTGCAGAACAAGCAGGCGGTAAAGCGAGTAACGGACGTGACCGTATTTTAGATATCAACCCAACTGAACTTCACCAACGCGTTCCTTTCTTTGTTGGTACAGCTTCTATGGTTGAAAAAGCAGAATCCTTTATGCGTGAGTTCCCTGACGCTGAATAATGTTATTCATCGCGCTAAGGCGGGCTAATCCCGCCTTTTTTGTGGCCTTTTCTCAGCTTTTTTTTATGAATGCCCTACCAACTAGTGAGTTTTACCCCTCTTTACGGCTATAATACCTTTCACGTTATGTACCCAAAATCGTTTTAAGTTGCTTAGATAGGGCTTAACTTATTGATGGGCATATTAGTTTTTAACATAAAGGATACTTTTTCATGGGCCTGAACAATGTACCGGCAGGTAAAGATCTGCCAGAAGATATCTACGTTATCATCGAAATCCCTGCTAATGCAGATCCTATCAAATATGAAGTTGATAAAGACTCTGGCGCTCTATTTGTAGACCGTTTTATGTCTACAGCGATGTTCTATCCATGTAACTATGGTTACATCAACAACACACTATCTTTAGATGGTGACCCTGTTGATGTACTGGTACCAACACCTTACCCATTACAACCAGGCTCAGTTATTCGTTGCCGTCCAGTCGGCGTATTAAAAATGACTGATGAATCAGGTGAAGATGCCAAATTAGTTGCAGTACCACACACTAAACTGAGCAAAGAATACGATCACATTAAAGATGTGAACGACCTGCCAGAGCTGCTACGCGCACAAATCACACACTTCTTTGAACACTACAAAGATTTAGAAAAAGGTAAGTGGGTGAAAGTAGACGGTTGGGATAACGTTGAAGCGGCTAAAGCTGAAATTATCTCTTCTTTCGAACGCGCTGCTAAAAAATAATTTCCCCTAACTCGGGAAGGGAAGGCTCTGGTGGTAACACGAGAGCCTTTTTTATAGAAAAAGCGCCGATAACCCATTGGCTACCGGCGCTTTATTACTCTTCTTCGTGACGTTTTAACCAGTCACCTGATTTGATACGACGCAAGCCTTCAACGGAATGCCGATAAAGATAAATCCAAGCATTGCCATATGGCGTAGGGATTAATTCACGAACATAGTCCTGTGAATTTTTCTTTAACTCATCTAACTCAGTCAAAATAGAGGGATTGATGCGATACACTTCGCACTCAATCACACCTTCACCTTTGATAACCGCTGGATAATACCCCAAGTCATAAAGCTCATAGCCTTCTAAGCTATGTTCGCCTAACAACTGAGCGTAAGTCATCCAGTGATGATTTCCTTGCTTGCGCCTTAAACTGCCATAAACAATTACACGCATATATTAAAACTCAAATTGATAAAGAAGATCCAGCGCCTGATTCACACCAGACACCGCTTCCAAATATAATTTAGGCATTAATCGATAACGCAATGTTAGCGTTGCCAGTGAGTCAAATATACCAACACCGTACTTAATTTGAAGGTCATTGGTAATTTTACCGCTCACCACGACTTGTGATTTATCACCAACCCCTTGCGTATCGAGGGCTAAATCAGATACTCCAAATGTTTCACCAATCTTACCTACGAGTTGCCCACTTTGAGCCACCCCGAGTCCAATTAGCATTGATGTCATTTGTGAACCATTAGCATCTCCGCTTTCTAATCCTTCTCCGCGTAGCAAATAGGATAAAGCTTCTTGTTGCGTTTTGGCTGGCTCAGAGAATATCTCGACTTTCGGTTTGTCTGCAAGCCCTGTCACCTTAACACCAGCAATCACATTATCAGCTGTGTTTTCAGGATTACGAATCGCTTCTAAGTTCAAGAAAGGCTGTTCCGGAGGACCTGAGAACTGGATTTGCCCTTTACGCACGATCAAATCTTGCCCATAAGCACGGAAACGCCCTGATGGAATATCGATTTGCCCATTTAAGCTCAGACCTTGTTTATTTTGCAGTACCTTCAACATGCCTGTTAAGCGAGCTTTCAGACCAAACGCATCCAACATCACATCGTTGCCGATCTTAATATCCAGATTGGTTTGAATTGGAATTGGTGTGCTTGTCTTCTCAATAGGTTTCAGGTCACTGTCTAACATCACTACATCGGAAGAAGCCCCTACCGCTGATTCAGGAATTTCTTGAACCGTAATTCTTGCCCACGGAATATTCACACTTCCGTTTAACGTCAGTAAGGTCGGTGAAGCTTCAAACACAATATCAGGCTGCACATCCACTTTGATCATTGGCGGCATGGATACACGTAAATTGTTACCCACGGCCATGACTTTAGCGTGCCATGCCTCTGCCTTACGCCAATCCGCATCACCATTAATATTCAGATAACCTTCTGGCGTATTAATTTGCCCCGTCATGACTGAGCTGGCGCCATTAAAGGCAATACCTAATTGACCACTTTTGATATCAAATGGGATCAATGACGATTTAAGCTCTAAGCCTGAAAGGGATAAATTACCATTTAGCAATGGGTTATTCGCCGTTCCGCCAAGACGTAAATTGGCATTTAGGTTACCATTGGCAACTTCTTTCTCGCCTAATAACGGCTTAATTAACGCTAAGGTAATCGCATTGATTTCGACATTACCTGAAAGCTGCCGTCTCTTTTCCAAATCAGCAATATGAACATTGCCTTTTAACTGCCCATTGTTGGCAATTTTAAACAACCAATTCAGGTCTGCTTTGCCATTTTTCAATGCGGCATTCAAGGTCAGAGTCTCAAACTCTAACGGTAATAGTGTACCTTGAACCAATTGAACAGCTTTAACACCATCACCTTTAAGATCGACTTTAGCTTGTGGCAAGCTGCCATCATCCTTCCATACCACATTGGCTTTACCGCTAAATACGCCTTTGACACGTGTCTCATCTGTCAGGAACGGTTTTAACATCGCAAGGTCAAAGCGTTCTAACACAACATCGGCGCTACCGCTTTTCCCCGCTTTAATCGGTTTGGGAACACAAAGGCGTGCATTGGTATTCACCCAACAGTGAGTACCAATAGTCACTTCTTGCGTTTGGTTTGCATAGTCCAGCGCCATGACCTTACTTAATTGCCATTCACCCACTGGCGTTTCAAATAAGGTATTGCTGAGATTACCTTTCCATGTTTCAGTTTGGCGATCGAAACCACCTGCTAACGTTAAGCGCCCCGAAACTGGCTCACCTTTCACATCCAATTTTACGGTATGTTTTTTCTCGCTCCCATTCGCATCTAATGTTAGCTGGCTGATCACCAAGTCAGCCTGTTTGAGTTGACGAACAACGACGGATAAATCCCCTTTGATTTGCTCACCCGATGTGACTTTTCCTTTAATAACCGCATTATCAATGGATAGGTCTTTTTGCCATCTCACCCCACGAGCGGTAAGATCCGCTTGTACCTCTGGTGCGTCGAGATCACCGCGTAGTTTTACATCACCGATGATCACACCACCTAGCCCCGGCAATATGCCATCAAGGCCCGGTGCATTGATTTTAGTATCTAGGTTCCATTTGTCCGCAAGGCTTCCTTTAACATCAAGGTGGTTTTTACCCAATGACAGTTTCAGATCAGGTATATTCCATTGCCCTGCCGCATTACCTGAAGCCTGACCGCGTGCTTTTAGCGGATTATTCTTGACGTTACCGTCTAAGCTAATCTCAGGGACTTGTAACTGCCAGCTACCGCCATAAAGACTACCGCGAGTAGCAATCTTACCATCGACTTTTGCTGGCCATTCAGGCCACTGTTTTGCGGTATTGATACCTGATAACGTCAGTACTGCATTCCAACTGATCGCTTTGCTCCAGTCAGCCACCCCCGTAATATCCGCATTACCTTGCAACGCCGCTAAACGTAGGCGCGTAAGGTTAATTTGCTCTTCATTACCTTTCGCATCCAACATTAGCGTTGAAGGTGGAATATCTTGTCCGGTAATCGCAGAGCGAAGGGATAAATCATAAGCCGAAGGACGCCCATTTAAGCGTAAACGAGTGCCATCAAGCTGATATTGAGCCTCTCCCACCAGCGGCCAGCTCAATTTTTGGCTCTCTAGCGTTAATTGAATAGGTAAGTCTGCCTGACCAAGATCGGTCTGAGCATTCAACGTCGCATTCACTGGCCCACTGAGATTCAGTGCCAGTTTTAACTCTTCGAGCAATCCACCTTTAAGGGATAAATCAATCTTTTGCCCATTAAGATCTTCAAGGCGGCTTTCCCCTGTTATCGACAAAGAAACCGGCCACTTATCCTGTAATGTTGCGGTGCCTGATAAGGCGACATTACCTTGCGGTGAATCAATCGTAAATTTCTTAAGTAAAATGTTTTGCCCATCGTTTGAAAGCGTTAAATTCAAACTATTAATAACCGCTTCGGTTGCTCCCGTCAGTTGCAAGTTTGAACCATTAATACCTTCAACATTTAGATCAACAGGCAAAATCACTTCCGGCAATTCCGCTAATAACGGTTTGGCGAATAATGTTTTTAGCGTTTCACCAATAGATTTTTCTTCGCCAGTCGCGACTTCTTTGACGGGCTCTTCTGGTGGTGCCTCTTTGTTTTCAGGTAAATTAATCGCCAAATCAATAATATCGGTTGGCGTTACCGTTAACGCTTTTTTCTGCCAGTAAATACCCGTTTTAAACTTCCCTAAATCAATCGCCATTCCATCCACATTGACTTGCGTTGAAGTCAGTTGTAGTTGATTTAGGTTGATGGTCAGTGGCGCATTTAACTCTGTTAATGGCTCAGAAGGTGGTGTCTCTTCTGAAGGTGGCATTTTGGATGTATCAACATTAACGACCACATTTTCGGTCGAAAGATCATCAATACATAATTCCCGATTAGTCAAACAGCCTAAACGTAACGCCAGATGTAATTTTCCAGCATTCACATCAACACCTGGCATTTGGTATTTTACGTCGGTCAAGGTGAGATTATTGATATCCCCTTCAATCGAACGGATTTCTAACCCCGATACAAAACGGGTGGCGCTGTTCAAGGCAAAATGCAGGCCCGATTGTGTGCCAAGTACCCAGCCTAGCGCGGCAAAAACCAAGATCAAGACTAATAAAATGGTGAGACCAGTCCATTTTAACCACTTCATCCATTTCATAGTTCTGTCCCCAAGCCGATGTAAAATTGAATTTTATTGTTATCCGAATCTCCAATTGGGGTGGCCAAATCGAATTTAATTGGCCCTACAGGAGAAACCCAACGGACGCCTACACCGGCCCCTGTTTTAAAATCGCTTTTCTTAATATCGTTAACTGCTTCACCGGTATCAACGAACGCGGCGCCCCACCAATTACCTGTGAAGTTGTAATCATACTCGATAGAGCCGACAACCAGTTTAGATGCCCCGGTTAGCTTGCCTTTACTATCCTCTGGAGAGATTTTTTGGTAACCGTAACCACGTACACTGCCATCACCCCCTGCGAAGAAACGCAAGTCTGGCGGTACTTTGTCAAAGTTATTAGTTTCAATCCAACCTAAGTTGCCTCTAAACACAAAACGGTGCCCTTCCCAAGGAGAACGGATCCAGACCTGTTTTGTTTGTAACACGAGAAAATCAATATCTGATCCCCAAATTTCATTTGAGTAATCAACAGAATAACGTTGGCTATCACCCCAACTTGGCATCACCCCTCCGCGTTGACGAATGCGACTCGCATTTGCCCCTGGATAGAGCAGCATCGTGGTATTTGTGACATCTGCCTGAGTAAAGTGACTGAGCATCCAACGCATATTGACGCCATACTGCCAACCGCTGGAGTAATCCCAGTTACGAGACAGATTTAACGTTGTGGTATCAGACTCCGTATCGTTTAAATCAGTACGTTTATACCCCCCTTGAACGGCATAATATTGTTCAAGTGGATTGGCTTTAAGGGGGATCTTATAGCTTGCATCAATAATTTGTTCTGGCTGTGATAGGCTAATATTGGATGTAATACTTTGCCCACGAGAGTTGACCCATGGCTTATTCCATGTTGCTTTGACACGCGGCCCCACGTCTGTCGCATAACCGCCCCCCAATTCAACAAAGTTTTTTGCCCGAGGCACCATCACCCCTTCCATCGGCAATATGTCAGTATCATCTTCTCGCGCTTTAGCGATGTTTGGTGTGACAATAGCCGAAGTAAACCAGCCAGTTTCGACTAATCGGCGGTTAAATTCAGCTAATTGCTCTGACGTGTAATATTCCCCCTCTTTAAAGGGAGCAAGGTTATTTAGGTAATCCGTGCGAATTTGAGAACCTTCATAGGAAATAGCACCAAATCGATAACGCTCACCACTATTAAAATTAAAATCCCAATAAGACGCGTGGTGGTCTAGCGATATCCCTAACTGACTTTTTTCCATTATCGCATCGAAATAACCTTTACGGATCGCTAGGCTACTAAACTTCCCTTTAAAGCTTTCATATTCACCATCATTTTGGATCGTACCAATTTTGGGTGTATTACTTTTAATCATTTTGGCATAGTCAGGGTCGTTTTTGGCTCCCCCTTCTAATTCAATATTTACACCCTGTACTCGAATGGGTTCACCCAAAGTCACTTTCGCTGTCAGCACAGAACGCGCTGGTGGCTTATTTTCTTGATAGCTGAATTCAATTTTTGGTTGGTAGTAGCCTAACGGCTTTAAACCATCCTCAATCGCTTTTGTTACCCGAGCGCGGAAGCGGCCATTAGGCACAACTTCATCTTGAGAAATCGTAGATAATTGAACTCGGACGTTCTGATTCGGTTGCCCCTCAAGCCCTTCAATATTAAGGCGAAGATTTGCAGCATATGCCGTAGAAACCGCCGCCGTTAAGCTGAGAAAACAAATGATAGGGTATTTTGACACGCCCGCTCCTAAGTTCATTGATAGTTTGACTAAAGACTCCATATCAATTTATTTTGAGTAAAATAAATTTTAGATACAAGTTTTTATCCTAATTTTTACCTAACGTGCACAACATTACTCATAGGAATAGTTATGTCATCTAATCAGTCACAACCCATAAATATTTCCCAAGCGCTACCCGGTAGGCAAAGTGCTATTCCCCATTCACCATACCATGCGGTTAACCATCATTCGATTGACAATATTCCGAAGAACGCTGAAATTGCCTATTTTGCGATGGGCTGTTTTTGGGGAGTTGAGCGTTTATTTTGGCAGCAACCGGGCGTTTACTCAACATCCGCTGGCTATAGTGGCGGGATTACGCCAAATCCAACTTACGAAGAAGTGTGTACGGGTCTCACCGGCCATACTGAAATCGTGAGAGTCGTCTTTGACCCACAAACTATTAGTTATGCAGACTTACTGACCCTGTTTTGGGAAAACCACGATCCAGCACAAGGTATGCGCCAAGGGGGTGACATTGGCACCCAATACCGTTCGGCTATCTACACCGTCTCTGATTCGCAATTACAGCAAGCCACAAAGACGCGGGACGCTTATCAACAAGCGATGGCAGCACAGGGTGATCCACGCCAAATCACCACAGAAATCATGCCATTTGAAGTGTTTTATTTTGCGGAAGATTACCATCAACAGTATCTTCACAAAAACCCAGCAGGCTATTGTGGTTTAGGTGGAATCGGCATTTGTTTACCACCACAGAACATAAACTAGGCAGAAAATTTAACCTAATGCTATAATAACGCCACTAACCGAATTTTTGCGCACTCCGCGTTATTTTTACCTATGTAGTAGAACGAGTTACCTTCAGGTGATCTCAAATCAAGATCCGTTATACCTGAAGGTAATGTCTGGATAATTTATGCTTAACAGTTTACTAATCGTACTTTTATTATGTGCTATCAGCGCATTTTTTTCGCTGTCAGAAATATCATTGGCAGCATCTCGCCGCATTAAATTGAAACTCATGGCTGATGAGGGCAATGTTAATGCCGCTCGTGTTCTAAAATTACAAGAAATGCCGGGTATGTTTTTTACCGTAGTGCAAATTGGCCTTAACGCCGTCGCCATCTTAGCAGGTATTGTCGGCGAATCTGCTTTTGCGCCATCACTACAAGAGGTATTTATTCATTTCTTATCACCAACTTGGGCACAGCAAACCGCATCCATTCTTTCATTTACGATTGTCACCAGCCTATTTATTTTAGTGGCGGATCTAACGCCTAAGCGTATTGGAATGGTGAAACCTGAAGCCATCGCAGTGCGAATTGTCAATCCAATGCGTTTTTGTTTGACCGTATTAAGCCCTCTAGTTTGGTTTTTTAATGGTCTTGCAAACCTGATCTTCAAAATTTTCAAGTTACCAACGGCACGTAATGAAGATATTACCTCCGATGATATTTTTGCTGTGGTCGAAGCGGGGGCGGTTGCAGGTGTGCTGCGTAAGCAAGAGCACGAACTGATCGAAAACGTATTTGAACTTGAATCACGTACCGTTCCCTCTGCAATGACGCCACGTGAAAGTATTATCTTCTTTGATAAAGAAGAGTCAGAGGAGAGTATTAAACATAAAATTTCAACCGAGCCGCATTCTAAGTTTTTAGTTTGCAGTGGTGATATTGACCATGTCATTGGCTTTGTTGATTCAAAAGTCTTGCTAAATCGTGTTTTGAATGGTCAAAGCCTTAACTTGCAAGATGGCGTTCATATTCAAAATGCGCTGATGATCCCCGATACCCTCTCGCTTTCCGATACACTCGAAGCTTTTAAAACAAATGGGGTCGATTTTGCCGTCATTCTCAACGAGTACGCTCTTGTGATGGGGCTTATTACGATCAACGACGTTATGACAACATTAATGGGTGATCTGATTGGGCCAGGCCAAGAAGAGCAGATTATCACGCGGGATGAAAACTCATGGCTGGTTGAAGGCGGTACTCCGATTGAAGATGTACAGCGTATTTTAGATATCGATGAATTCCCTGATGTGAGCAATTACGAGACCATCGCAGGCTTTATGATGTACCGTTTAAGGAAAATGCCGAAACGTACTGATTATGTGAAATATGCAGGCTATAAATTTGAAGTTGTCGATATCGATAACTATAAGATTGATCAGTTGCTTGTCACCCGAATTACAACGCCACCCGCACCTGTCGTGGTTCAAGCGGGTAAAAACAACACAGAAACGGCTAACGCAGAACAACCAACACAAAAAGTCAAAGAGTAATACTTTACAGCGAAGCCGTTTCATTTGATGCGCCACCTTGTGTGGCGCTGCTTTTAATTAAATAGCGAACAACTATTTAATTAAATCAACAGCATTTACCCCAACTCAGATTGTAGAACCAGAACTTGTTTATTCACCTCACTCATTACATTGTAGTGGCGCTTATCACCCACTTTAGGTGGTAAGATTTTGCCGTAATTGAATTCAAATGCACCAAAGCCTTTGATATAAATACGACCACGGAATAGCGTTTTAACGTAGAGTGCAATTTTGGATGGGTTATAACGGTTAAATATTTTCATTAGAACTTTTCCTTTCCTTTTGTCATACGATACTCGTTCACTCATACCGCTCGTTAATAATAGACCAGTAATATTTACTTTGGTTCTATTATTGCAGTTTTATTCAATTCATTTACAGAAAATGACACTACGAACATTCTGTCAATAACCTCAAAAACTTTGTAGTTATGCTAAATTTTGCAAAAATGTTAATTTCAGTTTCACAACTCATCGGATGAGCTATGCTATAACTGTAAGCGCAAAACATGACTGCCATGTTTCAGTCATTGCATGACACTCTCAAACCGAGTAATAATGAGGTAATATAATGATTAAAAAGAATTTTTTACTTGCTTGCCTACTCACTTTATCATCCACAGCTTTCGCAAGCCAAATCCAACTAAATCAACCTGTACCGGCAGTTTCTGTTACAGACAAAGGAGAGATGCTATTAAGTCAAGAGGGGAAATTTTCCTATCAAGAGTGGAAAAGCCAACAATTACCAGGAAAAGTCCGTACAGTTCAACACATTGCGGGGCGCTCTTCCGCTAAAGAGCTGAATGCACCATTGATTGAAGCGATCAAAAAAGCGAATTTTCCCCATGATGCTTATCAAACAACCTCAATTATCAATGCGGATGATGCCATTTTTGGCACAGGTGTTTTCGTCAGTAACAGTGTTGAAGACAGCAAAAAAGAGTTTCCTTATTCGCAATTTATCGTTGATAGCGATGGTGTCGTTAAAAAAGCATGGCATCTCGCACCAGAAAGTTCAGCGATTATCATCTTGAATAAACAAGGAAAAGTGCTTTATTTCAAAGACGGTGCGCTCACTGCCCCTGAAGTGGATAAAGTGATCACATTAATTAAATCTGAACTTGCTCAATAGCGCTCATCACCTCTCGTGCACGGAAACATCGCTGTCGTGCACATATTAAAAGAGAGGTGTGAGTTTATCTATCACTAGTGAGTTATTCTAAAAAGGCTTATTAGCCACTAAATTTATATGGTGAATAATTATTTGGAATTTATTAATAACCAAGCATTATTACCAAGCGATTTTGACGCAAAAACCGCCATTTTCGCCATTTGCAAAAGCCAATCTGAAATGGTGTAGCTCAGCAATCTGTTTCGCAATAGATAACCCTAAACCACTACCTGTTTTCTCTTGCCCCGGTGGACGATAAAAGCGTTCACCTAACCGTTTAAGAACATCCTGAGTTACCCCTTGCCCATCATCATGGATCGTGAGGTGATCCTTATTCAGTACAATATCTACTTTTCCACCAGCCTTACCATAGCGAATGGCATTATGTAGCAAATTCCTTAAAAGGATAGCTAATAACAGACGCTGCCCAGTCAATAATGGTGGCTCATTAACCACTACAACATCCATTGTCGTCTGTGCAGCTTTCGCCTCTAATGAGATATCTTGCAGTGCAGACTCAATTAAGGCTAACCATGAAAGTTGCTCCACATCATCAAGCTGTGACAATGACTCTAAACGAGAAAGCGTTAATAGCTGATCGACAAGACGTGTGGCTCTATCGATCCCTTCGGATAAGTTAGCAACCGCATGTTCTCGAATGGTAGGATCATGCCCTGCTATCTGCACAACTTCGGCCTGCACTTTCAGTGCTGCCAACGGACTACGTAGCTCATGGGCCGCATCCGAGGTAAATTGGCGTTCACGAGCAAACATCGCTTGAATACGCGTAAATAAGCTATTGAGTGCATCTAACATTGGCTTGACTTCTGAGGGGAGCCGCTCAACATGCACTGAACTCAGCTCATCGGGCCGCCGTTGATAGAGTTGGGTTGTGACTTGATGTAATGGCCTCAATGCACGCGTTAATAACCATAAAAACAGGATTAGCATGATAGGCAGCGCAATTAGCCAAGGTAAAAACTGCGCAACCATAATCTCCATCGCCATATCTTGCCGATATTCCCACTCTTGCCCCACGACAATAATATATTGCCCTTCCGATGATCTTAGCCAAACAAAGCGCCATTCATCATCACTTCCTTTAATTTTGCCTTCGGTAAACCCTTCTCGGCTAAAGTTAAACGGGATTTTGCGCCCATTATCACCGTCATTCAGTACCATCTCCCCTTGAGGTGTGAAAATGGCGAATGCCAGCGCATCATCATCTTGATTACCACGGTTTTTACGTAAGATTTTCTTCGTTTTTGCTAATGAAACATCATTAAAATCGAGATCAGAAGGTAATACAGACAAACGTTTAGCAAATACCATTTGCTGAGTATCAAACAGTTCATTGATCGTTTTATATGTTTGATGCCACGCAAGTAAACTCGCCACTCCCCACGTCATTAGCGCGAGTAGCAACAGCATGAGTGTCAATTTTAAGCGTAAGCTAAAGGTTTTCATGCTTCCTCACCTAAACGGTAGCCGACACCATGAACTGTTCGAATAAAACGTGTACCTAACTTACGCCGTAAATGGTGAATATGCACCTCGACGGCATTGCTGGATACCTCTTCATCCCAGTTATACAATTTTTCCTCAATGAAGGCACGAGACAGCACCTTGTTTGGATTATGTAAAAACAAGGATAATAGAGATAACTCCTTACTTTTTAATTCGATACGTTCACCGTGACAGGTGACAGTCATTGCAACAGGATCCATTTCAATATGACCATGCTTTAATATTGGCGACAATTGCCCGCTACGCCGACGAATTAATGCCTGCAAACGCGCAGCAACTTCTGCAAGCGCAAAGGGCTTACAAAGGTAGTCATCGGCACCTTGTTGTAGCCCTTGAACTCGCTGATCCAAGGCATCTCTTGCGGTTAATATTAAAACAGGCTCATCACGCCCTTCTTTGCGCCAAAACTTCAAAATCTCCATACCATCTACACTCGGCAGAGAAAGGTCGAGTATCACGGCATCATAAGGCGCATCGAATAAGGCGACTTGCCCTTGCTTACCATCGGCAAACCAATCAATGGTAAAGCCAAGTTGGCTTAATCCTACTTTTAAACCATCGCCAATTAACCGGTCATCTTCGATCAGCAAAATACGCATGATTTTCTCCTTTATTAGAATATTGTTATATTTATCCGATTAATTTGGATATGACCAGTTGTTATGAACTAAATTTAAAATATATTTTTTTTCTGTGGGTTCTTAAGATCCTGTTAAGAATTTCTTGTTTTAATAGCTCCCGTAAACAAATTTTGGTAACAAATGGAGAGGACCACTATGAAAAAATTACCCTTAATCGCGTTAATTGCTGCATTAGCTTCTGCACCTGTACTCGCTGCAAATGGTGGCTTTGATGGACCAGGCGCGGCTCAGACGACCACCAATCAAACAAACCAAGCTGGTGGCTTTTCTGGCCCAAATAGCGGCGAAACTACGGTCGCTAAAGCTCTCGATTTATCCGATGATAGTTGGGTGATCTTGCGTGGTAATATTGTTAAGCAGTTAGATCAAAAACATTATGAGTTTACCGATGGGACAGGCACCATCAATCTCGAAATTAGCCCAAAACGCTGGAATGGCATTAATGTCACGCCAAAAGATAAAGTAGAGATCCGCGGTAAAATCGACAAAGACTGGAATACACGCGAAGTGGAAGTCAAACAGATCCAAATTATAAAATAATCTTTTGGTAAAAATTAAGGTAGCCGCTACGGCTGCCTTATTTATATTGATAGAGATTGATGTGATAAAACTGGCATAAACTCTTATTTAAGGATGGTGACCACAGTGCTAAATTAACCGTTACCCCTATTACGAAGGTAACATCATGTCTGCTAAAACGCCCCAAATCCGTCATATTCGTGAAACTTTACTCTCTGATAATTGGTATACCTTAAAAAAATACACTTACGAAATTCAACGCCGCGATGGTCGTTGGCAGCAGCAAACCCGTGAGTCATATGACAGAGGAGACGGGGCTGTTATCCTACTTTACAACCAAGCGAAAAATACCATTATACTGATCCGCCAATTCCGCCTTCCTTTGTATATCAACGGCTATCCTCATTTTCTTATCGAAGCTGCGGCTGGGTTGCTTGATAATGCATCGCCCGAAGAACGCATTATTGCCGAAACAGAAGAAGAAACAGGTTTTCGTATCGAAAAAATAGAAAAAGTCTATGAAGCCTATATGAGCCCAGGCTCCGTCACTGAAAAACTCTATTTTTATATTGCCGAATATCACGATGGCGACCGCATCAATTCGGGAGGTGGGCTTACCGAGGAAGGTGAAGATATTGAAGTATTAGAGTGGGAATTCCCAAAAGCATTAGCCGCGATAAAAAGTGGTGAGATTGTTGATGGAAAAACGATTATGCTTATACAACACATTGCCCTAAATAATATTTTAAAGGGTCATTAAAAGTACTATTTATATTATTCTATTTTCCTTCTTGATAAGAACCAAGAAGGAAAATTAAATAGGGTTTATTTCTTCTTATATTTTTACATTAATACGTTTTATTTCCTCTATACTAGAAATATTGACATTTCTTATCCCAGCTCAAAAAATAAATAAAAATACCAAATTACAATCAATAGGTTACGATAATTTTTTATTCACAAATATACTATCAGGAACTATTAATCTAATAACTACAGTGTTTATTTTAAATAAAACACGATACAATCAAATAATGTGATATTTTATATTTACAACAATAACGAGTAGGTTAATTATTAATTTTCAGTTTAGTCTTTTTTAGAAAGTCCTTTATTGAAAGTCTCACTCTTTTACCAATTAAGTTGTTTGTTCAGCCATATAAAATGTAAGAGGTTAATAATATGATACGTTGTGTTCGTATGTGGACCGGTGAAGATGGCAATTCTCTTTTTGAAGAAGGTACGATTGAATTAAGTGGTGAAGCTAGAGGCGATAAAGAAACGCCTGCTATTGCCGTCAGTGAACTTTCATTTCGTGAAACAACCTCTGGTGGGTCTTGGGATTGGCATAAAGATCCTGTACCACGTTATGTCATCACACTTTCAGGCACTTTAGAATTCGAAACCAAAGACGGCTCAACTTTTATTATCAAGCCTGGTGATATTTTACTCGCACAAGACAACACAGGTACTGGCCATAAATGGCGTTTAATTGGTGATGAACCATGGCGCCGTGCTTATGTTGTTTATCAAGAAGGCACTGAACTGTGTTTTAAACCCTCTAAGTCTTAGGAGTTTTTTGAATGAGTAAGCCTATTTCAGAACAAGTTGATATTGCGCTCATTGGCGCAGGTATCATGAGCACCACACTCGCAACTTTTTTAAAAGAGCTTGAGCCATCGCTGAATATTGCGATATTTGAAAGACTCAATGACTGTGCTCAAGAAAGTTCCCACCCATGGAATAATGCGGGAACAGGTCACGCAGCAAACTGTGAAATGAACTACACGCCACCGAACCCAGATGGTACAGTGGATATCAGCAAAGCGCTTGAAGTTAACACTGAATTTGACCTATCACGTCAACTTTGGTCCTATCTTGTCACCAAAGGTAAAATCAAAGATCCCCGTGACTTCATTCACCCTTGCCCACATATGAGCTTTGTTTGGGGTGATGATAACGTAAAATTCCTCCAGCAACGCTATCGCCAAATGTCTGCTCACCACTGCTACCAAAACATGGAATACAGTGATGATCCTAAGCAGATCAATGAGTGGGCACCGTTGATCATGGAAGGCCGTGATCCAAAAGAAGCCATTGCAGTCACACGCGTGGTAACGGGGGCTGACGTAGATTATGGTGCATTGACCCATTTATTGATGGAGCAATTAACACAGCAATCGGGTTTCACTGTTCATTACAAACATGAAGTGGTTGATGTTAAGAAAACCGCAGAGGGTCGATGGAATATTGAGGTTAAAAACCTACTCACTCACGAAAAAACCATCACATCAGCGAAATTTGTGTTTGTGGGCGCGGGTGGACGTGCAATAGAGCTACTACAAAAATCAGGCATCCCAGAAGGTAAAGGCTTCGGTGGCTTCCCTGTAAGTGGTATCTGGCTACGTTGCGACAACGAAGAGATTGCTAATCGCCATCATGCAAAAGTTTATGGTAAAGCAAGCAAAGGCTCCCCTCCGATGTCAGTGCCTCACTTAGATACACGTATCATTGGCGGCAAACGTTCACTTCTATTCGGACCTTACGCGGGTTTTTCCAGTAAGTTCCTTAAACATGGCTCTTATTTAGACTTGTTTGAATCTGTGCGCTTAAATAACATCGAACCGATGCTGGCAGTTGCTAAAGATAACTGGTCGCTGGCGGAATACTTAGTTGGACAAGTATTACAAACATCAGCACATCAGTTTGCGATGCTACAAGAGTTCTACCCTGAAGCACAACATGAAGACTGGAAAGAAGTTGTCGCGGGTCAACGTGTACAAATCATTAAGCCAGATCATGATAAGAAAGGGGTCTTGGAATTCGGCACGGAGCTAATTACCAGTGCAGATAAGTCCTTCACCGTATTAATGGGAGCATCACCGGGCGCTTCTACTGCGGCCTTTATCGCGCTAAACGTTTTGAAAACTTGTTTTGCCGAGCAGCTTAGTGCAGATGGCTGGGAAGCGCGCTTAAAAGAGATCATTCCAACTTATGGTATTGACTTAAAAGTCGATGCAAAAGCTTGCTCTGATATCCGTGCGGCAACGGCAAAAGTGCTCAAACTGGATAATTAATTCAGCGCTGTCGGGTAAATAAAGTTATTTACCCGACATTATTTCACCATAGTTTAAAATAACGTTACGCGAAAACCTGGGTTTAAAAAGGATTCACGTGGTGTGTAATCTAATGTTTTGCCATTCCAATCAAGCACCTTAGCCCCAGCTGCCATTGCGATTGCATGCCCTGCTGCTGTATCCCAAATGTTAGTTGGCCCAAAGCGAGGATAGAGCTGCGCTTTCCCTTCCGCTACCAAGCAAAATTTTAATGATGAGCCAATTTCTACCGTGTCATGGTTCCCCAATTGTGCAAGGTAATCACGTAATTCAGCGTCTTGATGAGAGCGGCTAATCGCTATGATTGGAGGTGTTATATCTTTAACATGGATTGACTGTTTATGCCCACCCTCTTCTTTCCACGCTTGATTACCCTCCGCATAATAGAGCAAGCCTTTGGCGGGCGCATAAATAACCCCCATAACGGGCATACCCTTTTCAATCAAGGCAATGTTAACGGTAAAATCCCCATTACGATGAATAAATTCTTTTGTGCCATCAAGTGGATCAACCAACCAATACCGTTGCCAACCTTTGCGTTCATTCCATGAAGGGGGGTCTTCTTCAGATAACTGAGGAATATCCGGTGCAATGCGAGTCAAACCCGCTGTAATAATTTGATGAGCGGCAATATCCGCAGCCGTCACCGGAGATTTATCGCTTTTTTGCTCAACTTGTAGCGGTTCTTGAGCATGATAGATCTCCATAATGGCAGAGCCTGCATCGATAGCCAGTTCACAAATTTGTTTTAGCATGATTCACCTCTTTTCCATCACTCTTTACCTTAAGATTAACAGCCATAGATAGTAAGTGCACGCTAATTGAAGCCACAGAAACCGTTCACACTTACCTTATCAATCTACATTATTTTCTTTCTAAGTAGTTTCAATTAATGAAAAGAATAGTGTTCTTGGGGAAATGTTGCGTTATATCAGAATAGTGCTTTATATTTTGCTTTGAGTTTGATTTATTACTCGACATTTGCAATAGTGATATTGCTTAATCCATTGTTTTGTATGCGTAAGAAACAAATAAGCGAGAGCCGTGAGCTTCTTTTAAATAAAAGCAATTATAGATTGTGAATATATATCCGAAGTTAGTTTAGGTTTTTAGCTCTCACGCTACTAAGAAAAATTCCTATATTTATGCCCGATGGCAACATTAAGATAGCAAACGTTATGATCCATTCTCGAGTAGCAACAACGCATTATGATTTAATGCCATACAGAACAATAAGTAAAAATGACAGTAAGCTTGATAGCATTTTTGAACGGGAATGTAATCTTCTATTTATATATCACCGCTATCAATTATGTGATTCTCTAAAATTTAGGAATAAAAATGAGTCAATCAAATGCAGCCAAACTCTCTTTTTTTAGATTACCCGCCATATTTGTGAGTGTTTGGATCCTCACTGAATATTTGTGGTTTTATAGCGTGACATTCCAACCATTATTATACGCGCCACCGCATTATTTAAATTCGATTATATATGGCCTAAGGGTAGAGTGGTTCATTAAGATTTTTATCTTCCTACTTTCCACTTGCCTTATCTTTTACTACACCAAATTGAACCAAGCTAACCTTAAAAATATACTTATTGTTGCGGGTATTGCCATTGTCTACTTTTTTATTCTCAAATTTACGCAACACTTAAGTGGCATAGTCATGAACAAGACATTTGGAGGGATAGGATTATATCATCGCCCCAGCTTAGTGTATGCCTACAGGTTTTCCATTATAGTTAGCATTATCAACGTCTTGATACTTATTTTGCTATTTATACCAAGAATATTTTTTTGTAAAAAAGCGCGTCATGATTTCGTATTAACAGAAAAAAATCATGGGTTAATTTACAATGCACTCTATACCATAACCATGTTATGCTTTACGCTTGTTATTACCTTTATCACAGTATATAGCATTGCATTATTCAAGGAGAATCAACTGATATTAAAAGGTTTCTTGCTTCTGAGTTACCAAGCGTCTGACATGTTATTTCCTGCAACAGCAGCTGCTATCGTTATCTTCCTTTTAAGTATATATAGAACAATTCCTTTCCAAGGAAGTCAACTCAAGGTAAAACGTTTAATGCTTCTTTCATTCATTAATACCATTATACTACTAGTAATAATGAGCCTGTTAGCATTCTTACTCTATTTATCAATAAAGGCCAATCAACAAATCGCCACTTTAGATAAGTTCTTCGTCATCGTTGGTATTGTGATTTTTATTATCATTGCACGTCTTATAAATAAACGGGTGTTTAGAACGAAAAAAGATTCACCCACAATTACGCCTACCGCTTAAAACATAAAAAGGGCTTTGCGGCCTCGCCTTCATAATAAAAAGGCTGACCTGCAAAGCCCTGATAGTAGCTTAGTCAGTTATACTGACCGCCAAGATTACAGAATTTCGAGTAACTCAACTTCAAAGACTAGCGTGCTGAATGGCGGAATAGATGCGCCTGCACCACGTTCACCATAAGCAAGCTCGGAAGGGATATAAAGTTCCCATTTAGAACCGACAGGCATCAGTGTTAATGCTTCAATCCAACCTTGAATAACGCCGCTAACAGGGAACTCTGCGGGTTGACCGCGCTGCACTGAGCTGTCAAATACAGTACCATCAATCAAGCGACCGGTATAATGTACGCGAACACGGTCTGTACGTGTAGGAATTGCGCCTTCGCCTTGGTTAATGACAGAAAATTGCAAACCAGACTCAGTGGTTGAGACACCTTCACGTTTTTGGTTTTCTTCAAGGAATGCACGGCCTTCTGCGGCGATCGCTTCTTGGCGAGCTACACGAACAGCATCTGCACGCTCATGGATTTCACGTAACGCTTTATGTAGCGCTTCGACGGGAACTGAAGGCATATTACCTTCTAATGCGTCAGTAAGACCCGCTAAGATAGCTGCCGGCTCTAGGCCTTCTAAGCCAGACTCTAATAGTTGTTGACCAACTTGCAGGCCAATACCGTAGCTTGCTTGAGCTTCTACTGAATCAAAATTTTGGTTTGCCATGAAAATACCTGTATGGTTTTTGATAAAAAACCAAGGATAACAGCCCCTCTCTTATGGGTAAACCTAAACAATGCCTATCAAGAATAAAAGCCTTTCGGACAGCCTGATCCCGCTCAGTGTTCTCTGAAAAATAACTTAGGGTAATCAAATTACTACAAATCAGTGCTAGTATTCTTGTTATCACAAGTTATTTTGCCTGTTGTTAGGGTTTCCTCAATCAAGGAGGAGTCATGTTTAAACTTTCAATATTTCATCGTATTGGTATTGCTGTTTTAACGATCATTATCATCGCGGCGTTTTTTATACCTGTCGATGACAAAAACAGCGATCAGCAAATAGCACAAAATCAGCCACAACCTATTGTAGTTCCACCACCCACAGCACCGGAAATTGTGACCCAAGCCCCTTCGGAGGAGCCAACCATCAGTAGTGGAACAGACGACACACAAACGCGTTTACCTAATGAGCCTGAAATTATTCAAGAGCCTCCCGTTGAAACCGTTCCACCTACCACTGTCGAGCAACCTAAGCAACCGGTCACACCATCAGAGCCAAAACAGACCACACCAACAGAGCAAGAGAAGCGTCCAGCTACGCGTCCTTCCACTAATAATTGGCAAAATTATCAAGTCCAAAAAGGAAAAACACTGGCTCAGTTATTTCGTGATAATCATCTGCAAGCCAACGATGCATTTATCATGGCACGCGTTGAAGGCCCAGAAAAACCATTGAGTAACTTGCGCCAAGGGCAGAAAATTCGTTTGAAAGCGAATGCCAAAGGTGAAGTACAGCTTTTAGAAGTGACAACTGCGGAAGGTAAAACGGTTAGTTTTGCCCGTTTAAGTGATGGTAGTTACTACCGTACACCTTAGTTATTCGTTAAAACATTAACGCTCCACTATCAGGCAATAGCTGGGGCATTAATGTTTATACAAAAAATCCCATTTCGCTTTATGCCACATACTGTCAATCAACCTTACGCGGTAAATTTGCTATTACGCAATCGCATTTAGCTCGATTGCTCCGACTCTAACTCACACTTGAAAAAATTAGGCTATTGCCATTTTCTATCAAAGTCGCAAATCAGTGGTATCACTGTACTTGATATAGGATGGAGTGGTGTGAATAAGGTTATTTCGTGGAAAGCAGCAGGATAGGTAAAACGCTCACGACTTTTAAGTAAAAATAACGGTTTTTAGGCAATAAAAAACACCGGACAAGCCGGTGTTTTTTTGTACCATCGAATAAGTCCGATAGTACTACCATCATTTTTGATTACTCAGCAACGATGATAACGTTCAGCTCAGCAAAAACATCACTGTGTAACTGGAAGTGAACTTCGTGGTCACCAGTAGTACGCAGAACGCCGTTTGGTAGGCGAACTTCGCTTTTCGCGATTGCAACGCCTGCTGCAGTGACTGCATCAGCGATATCACGAGTACCGATAGAACCAAACAGTTTACCTTCGTCACCTGCTTTAGAAGCAATAGTCACAGAGCCCAGTGCATTAACAGCTTCTGCACGAGCTTGAGCTGCTGCCAGAACTTCAGCCAATTTAGCTTCTAGTTCAGCACGGCGAGCTTCGAAGAATTCGATGTTTTTCTTAGTTGCAGGAACAGCTTTGCCCTGTGGAACTAAGTAGTTACGAGCATAGCCCGATTTAACGTTAACCTGATCACCCAGGCTACCTAGGTTAGCTACTTTATCAAGCAGAATAACTTGCATTACCTTATCCTCTTAAAGTCGTTAATGGACTGTACCAATTACTGATGACGATCAGTATATGGCAACAGAGACAGGTAGCGAGCGCGCTTGATAGCACGAGCGAGCTGACGCTGATATTTTGCACGAGTACCGGTGATACGGCTTGGTACAATTTTACCACTTTCAGTGATATAGTTTTTCAGCGTTGCGATATCTTTATAGTCGATCTCTTGAACGCCTTCCGCTGTGAAACGGCAGAACTTGCGACGACGGAAATAACGTGCCATATGGCTAGTCTCCAGAATCTATCAAATCAATCTGCTCGGCATGAAGAACCAGTTTACTCAGTCCATTGCGCCCTTGATGGGTACTAATAAAACCTGTCACTGTAATTCGACTGCCGACCGTTATACTGTGAGTATGGGCTTGTAAGGCTTGTCCGCTAACAATGATGGGCATTCTGCACCATGCTTGCCGAGTCAATCCCGCTTCCTGTTGTTGTGAACGATGTTCTAAAACAAACTGGCAGTGAGGAATACCCGACGGACTCACTTTTCGAATTAATGCTTTACAGACCGTGCCTGTGAGCACCAAACGATTAGTGAACACCTGCGCAATTACTCTTCAGAATCCCCAGCTTCTTCAGCTTCTTCATCCTGATATTCATCAGCCAGGTCACGGCTACGACGTTCGTCTTTAGCTTTAACCATTGGAGAAGCTTCTGTCACCGCGTGTTTAACGCGCATAACCATGCTGCGGATAACGGCATCGTTGAAGCGGAAGTTAGTTTCCAGCTCATCAATCGCTTCCTGTGGAGCTTCTACGTTCATCAGAACATAGTGAGCTTTGTGCAGTTTATTGATTGGGTAAGCCAGTTGACGACGGCCCCAGTCTTCCAGACGGTGGGTCTGACCTTGTGCGTTAGTGATTGTCGCACTGTAACGCTCGATCATGCCCGGAACCTGTTCGCTTTGGTCAGGATGGACCATAAAAACGATTTCGTAATGACGCATTAGTAGTTGCTCCTTACGGATTATTCAGCCTCCTGTCAGGGTTAACCGCGGCCCGCGGAGGCAAGGAACTTGTTGAGTGCGGCTAAAAAATTGACGCGTAACTATACCCATCCCTGAGAAAAAACTCAAGGGATGGAGACAAATATCAGAGAATATTTATTCTACGGCTGACTTCTCGGCACGTTGACGAACCGCTTCAAACAAACAAATCCCTGTTGCAACAGAGACATTCAGTGACGAAACCGTACCCGCCATAGGAATGCTGATCAACTCATCACAATGTTCACGAGTCAAACGGCGCATACCTTCACCTTCCGCTCCCATCACCAATGCCATTGGCCCTGTGAGCTTACTTTGATAAAGCGTATGATCGGCTTCACCAGCAGTACCAACAATCCACACATTGTACTCTTTTAACAGACGCAATGTTCTGGCTAAGTTTGTCACACGGAATAGCGGAACACTTTCAGCCGCACCGCATGCCACTTTTTTTGCTGTCGCATTTAACTGTGCAGACTTATCTTTTGGCACAATCACCGCATGAACACCGGCGGCATCAGCACTACGCAAGCATGCCCCTAAGTTATGAGGATCAGTAACACCATCTAAAACTAATAAAAAAGGCGTGTCTGTACTTTCAAGAAAATCAGGTAAATCACCCTCTTGGTACTGTTTACCCGGCAACACTTTCGCAATGATCCCTTGATGAACCGCGCCTTCTGTTTGTGCATCCATCCATTGACGATTCGCCACTTGTACAACAATACCCAGTGACTCGATTTCATGGATAATCGGCATTAGACGGCGATCTTCACGCCCTTTTAAAATATAGACTTCTTTGAACCGTGATGCGTCACGATCAAGCAAGGCTTTCACCGCATGAATGCCGTAAATAATTTCGCTCATAAATATCTTTTTTGTTGATAGAATTCAAGGTGGCATTACGCCACCTTATTTGATTCAGCAGGGTCAATTACCCTTCTTGCTTCTGGGCTTTTTTCGCTGCACGTTTTGCTTTTAATTTTGCACTGATTTTCTTTGTTTTGTCAGAGGCTTTTTTACCTTTCGCCTTTGTCTCTGCCTTCTTACCCGCTTTTTTATCCGTTTTCTTGCCATTTTTGTCTGAGCGACGGAATGCTGAATCAGGCTCGAAGTTTTTATCTCGGCTTACATCGCGTTTACCACGCGCGGATTTAGTGGCATTTTTGACTTCTTTTTTCATTTTATCGCGGGCTGTTTTACCCGGATTTTTAGCTTTACGTGTCGTTGAAATCAACGCGAAATCAATCGTACGCTCATCCATATGCACGGCTTCAACACGAATTTCAACTTCATCACCAAGTCGATATGTGGTTCCCGATGATTCACCAATCAAACGTTGACCCACAGCATCATAGCGATAGTAATCGTTATCCAGCGTCGAAACATGCACTAAGCCATCAATGAACAAATCATTAAGGCGTACAAAGAAGCCAAAGCCTGTCACACTGGTAATCAACCCAGTAAACACTTGACCAACTTGGTCTTGCATAAAGTCACATTTTAACCAATCCGCCACATCGCGAGTCGCCTCATCGGCACGGCGCTCAGTCATTGAGCAATGTTCACCTAACTGCAACATACTATCCATATCGTAGTGCCAGCCACCTGTTGGCGTCCAACGATGATCGGTATGCCCCTGCTCTTTAGCCAGTAAGTACTTGATACCTCTATGCAACGTTAGATCGGGATAACGACGAATTGGCGATGTAAAGTGAGCGTAGGATTTTAAAGCAAGCCCAAAGTGACCTCGGTTTTCTGGATCATAAATGGCTTGCTTCATTGACCGCAAGATCATGGTTTGCAGCAACTCATGATCAGGACGGTCAGCCACTTCATTCATGACCTGTGCATAATCTTTCGGCTCCGGTTTCATTCCCCCCGGCAAGGTTAACCCTAACTCACTAAATACAGAACGTAAATTCATCACGCTCTCTTCTTTCGGGCGATCATGCACACGATACAATGCAGGCTCTTCATGTTTTTCAACAAAACGAGCCGCCGCAATGTTGGCTAAGATCATACACTCTTCAATCAGTTTATGAGCATCATTACGCTCTACAGGCTCAATACGCTCAATACGACGTTCAGCATTAAAGATAAACTTCGCTTCTTCAGATTCAAAAGAGATGGCCCCGCGGTCAATACGTGCATTATCTAACGTTTTATACAGAGCATGAAGCTGTTCAATATGAGGCACTAATGCTTTGTAGTGTTCGCGTAACTCTTCATCACCTTGCAAGATTTTCCATACTTTAGTGTAGGTTAATCTTGCGTGAGAGTTCATCACCGCTTCATAGAATTTATATGATGATAAGCGACCAGATGCCGACACGGTCATTTCGCATACCATACACAAGCGATCGACACCTGGATTCAGTGAACACAGGCCGTTCGATAACACTTCCGGTAACATCGGAACAACTTGTGATGGGAAATAGACCGAGTTACCGCGGCTACGCGCCTCATCATCAAGGGCGGTTTGTTGACGAACATAATAGCTAACATCAGCTATCGCAACCCACAAGCGCCAGCCACCGCCTTTTTTCGGCGCACAGTGTACTGCATCATCAAAGTCACGAGCATCTTCACCATCGATAGTCACGAGTGGCAAATCACGTAAATCGACGCGGCCTTTTTTAGCAGACTCTGGTACTTGTTCATTTAAGTCAGCGACCTGCTTTTCCACTTGAGGGGGCCATGTATGTGGGATTTCATGGGTACGCAAGGCAATTTCGACTGCCATTCCCGTTCCCATACTTTCCCCTAATACTTCAATAATATGACCTACCGCCTGAGAGCGACGCTGTGGTCTCGTGATTAATTCAACCACCACCACGTTCCCCATTCGCGCACCATTAATTTGGTCTTTAGGGATCAAAATATCGAAGCTTAAGCGGCTATCATCAGGCACAACAAACCCCATACCTGACTCAATAAAATAGCGACCAACAATTTGGTTATTACGAGGCTCAAGGACACGGACCACACGTACTTCTGTACGCCCTTTACGGTCCTGACCATAAGCTTGTGCTAAAATAACATCACCGTGCAATGCACGTTTCATTTCGTCTTGTGACAAATAGTAATCTTCTTTTTTACCTTCAACTCGCAAGAAGCCATAACCATCACGGTGACCTATTACTTTTCCTTTGAGGAGGTCTAAACGCTCAGGTAGTGCGTAACATTGGCGGCGGGTAAACACCAATTGCCCATCACGCTCCATTGCACGCAGGCGACGGCGTAATGCTTCTAACTCTTCTTCAGAAGAGAGGTTTAATAATTGTGCAATTTCTTCACGTTTTGCTGGAGCCGAGCGCTTAGTGAGGAGTTCGAGAATGAATTCTCTGCTAGGAATTGGGGAGTCGTATTTTTCTGCTTCTCTTTCCTGAAAAGGATCGCGTGACATCGTTACCTCCGTTGTCATCAGAATTTGTAATTACCGCATCATTTAATCAAGCAGTAATTGATAAAGCGGGCTGTTGTCTTTCACCATATCAGCCAGCGTATGTTTATCGAGTTCTTTTAAAAATTGTTGTATTGCCTGATGAAGCACACCCTTCAAACGGCAGGCTGGCGTAATATGACAAAATTCACCACTACAGTTCACCAGTGTCAGAGGTTCCAGAGCTCTTACTACATCCCCAACACGGATCGTTTCCGCGGGTTGGCCTAGGGTGATCCCGCCATTTTTACCTCGCGTTGCTTTAACATAACCAAGATGACTGAGCTGATTAATAATCTTAACCATATGATTGCGGGAGACTCCATAAACTTCAGTAACTTCTGTGATACTGGTCATTTTCCCTTCAGGAAGGGATGCCAAGTAAATCAGAGCACGTAACCCATAATCTGTAAAACTCGTTAGTTGCACAATCACCTCAAAATTTCGGCTTTGCCAATGGTTATCTGACCTTACCGACTTATTAATTTCAAATTGTAGCGACATCACACCCCGTTACTGTTTTATACCCAATAACTACGACGAATAACGCTTTAATTTGCAACCATAAGCGACCTTTTCATTCTAGTTTAGCTTACCACAAAGAGGTAATATCCCCTCAATAACAATACATATCTATGATTATTTGCCATTATGCGGTGTTTTATTGACATAATTTGACTAATAATATGTCAATAGCGAGTAATGCCATAACGCTAATCATACCTATAATAACATAGATTGCTAAGGCCACTCGTGGATTTGCACTATCTAAAAGGATATTAGAGTGAACCGAAAACCTATATATCACTTTTATCATCAATTCTTTTTAGTTTGCTCATTTTATAATAAGCCATCAGCACATTGAGGATATGATGTAGGATACTATGGAACAACTTGCTGAAATTTATAATGTTATCTCGAACAACACCCTATTAATGACCTCGCTTTTAGTCGTGATCCTGCTGCTCACTTGGTTTGTGGGAAAAGTGATTTTTTTGCGGTTTGCCCGACGGTTGCTACCGTTACTGACTAACTTAACCGATGATGACTTGATTGATGGTGTTGCGAAGAAAATAGCCTCAATTGTCGCTGTAACCTTGGTACTTTACCTTAATCAGTTGCTGCCCTCATTCTCCGATGAAGTCAATATAACCTTCAAAACCATTTGTTGGTCGCTCATTGTGATCAATGGTGCAGGGCTAGTCAATGATGGCCTTGATGTCTTTATTTTACGGCAAACGACCCGAACTTTGCATCGAAATAACTCCATCAAAGGGTATATTGAAATCGCCAAAATTATTGTTTGGATTATTTCATTTATCCTTATTATCGCATTAATGACGGACCAGTCACCTGTCATTATTATTTCCAGTTTTGGTGCAATCGCAGCGGTATTAATGTTTGTATTCCAACATACCTTACTGTCGTTTGTAGCAAATATTTTAGTTTCTAATGGGAAAGTCTTAAAACTTTATGATTGGATAGAGCTACCAAGTAGTAATATTAGCGGTGAAGTCATCGATATCGCACTGCACACCATCACCATTCGTAATTGGGATAACACGATTTCACGTATTCCGACTAAAGATTTTCTCACGGAGAAATACACAAACTGGCAACCCATGTTCTCTTCCGGTGGCCGTAGGATTAAGCGTAGTTTTTATATCGACCAATCATCAATTGAATTTGCAACCGAAGCGTTATTGAATGAATTAAAGAATACGGCACCACTGCGTAAAAGCCTAGAAACGATGCTCGAAGAGAAAGGCGAACTCGGTAATATCAATGAATGGATGATTGACAATGGCGTGACCAATCTCCAATTGTTTAGAAAATATATTTTAAATTGGATAAAAATGCGCGGGGATGTCAGAGCTGATATGTATTTAGTGATCAGAACCATGCCACCAACACCTAATGGTCTTCCTGTCGAAATATACTGTTTTACTCGTTCCACAACTTGGGTGGATTATGAAGAAGTGCAGTCGGAAATATTCGAGTATGTCAACGCATCCGCTAAATATTTCAAATTACGGATCTATCAACACCCATCCGGTAGCGATTTAGCCCATTTAAAACGTGATTAATTGATAAAAAAAACACCGAAATATTCGGTGTTTTTTCTCTAAACCTAAAAATTAGGCTCGATATTATTCAACATCAAACGGGTCGCGTAAGATCATCGTTTCAGAACGATCAGGACCTGTTGAGATGATATCAACCGGAACACCAGTCAACTCTTCAACACGCTTGATATAGTCTAACGCAGCTTGTGGTAACAGCGCTCTGTCTTTCACACCGAACGTTGTTTCGCTCCAGCCTGGTAATACTTCATAGACAGGCTCTAAACCTTCCCACTCATCAGCAGCTAATGGTGTTGTTTCAAGAACAGTACCATCTGGACGACGATAGCCTACACAAATTTTTACTTCTTTCAGGCCATCTAAAACGTCTAGTTTCGTCATACAGAAGCCAGACAGTGAGTTGATCTGAACAGCACGGTTAATCGCCACGATATCTAACCAACCCGTGCGGCGCTTACGACCTGTTGTTGCACCGAACTCTTGGCCTTTTTCACGTAGGAAATCACCCGTTTCGTCAAATAACTCAGTTGGGAATGGACCAGCCCCTACACGAGTAGAGTAAGCTTTAATGATACCCAAAACATAGCTTACATAACGTGGGCCTAAGCCTGAACCTGTCGCAACACCACCCGCGGTTGTGTTGGAAGAGGTCACGTACGGATAAGTACCGTGGTCAATATCCAATAAAGTGCCTTGTGCACCTTCGAACATGACTAATTCATTCTTCTGATGTGCTTTATAGAGCAGATCAGAAACATCAACTACCATGCCAGTCAGAATATCAGCGACTGCCATGATATCATCAAGGGTTTTCTGATAATCAACAGCGGGTTCTTTATAGTAATTCACCAACTGGAAGTTGTGGTATTCAACAATTTCTTTTAGTTTTTCAGCAAAGGTTGCTTTGTCAAACAGATCGCCAACGCGCAGGCCACGGCGAGCAACTTTGTCTTCATAAGCAGGACCAATACCACGACCCGTAGTACCAATCGCTTTCGCGCCACGCGCTTTTTCGCGCGCATTGTCTAATGCGATATGATAAGGCAGGATCAGTGGGCATGCTTCAGAAATACGTAAGCGTTCGCGAACAGGAACACCGCGATCTTCTAATTGCTTCATCTCTTTCATCAATGCGTCAGGCGCGAGTACGACACCATTAGCAATAATGCTGATGACATTTTCACGAAGAATACCGGATGGAATTAAGTGGAGAACGGTTTTTTCACCGTTTACAACAAGAGTATGGCCAGCATTATGGCCGCCCTGATAGCGAACTACATATTTAGCACGCTCTGTCAGCAAGTCGACGATCTTGCCCTTTCCTTCGTCACCCCATTGGGTGCCCAGTACGACAACGTTCTTACCCATTTCAAAATACACTCGGTTGCTTAAAAATGAATTCTACCATCTAAAATAATCTGTTCCAGTGATTTTTTGCACAGCAAAAAATTTTTTTCTGGAAAGCAAGAAAAAATGGCCTTTTTTATTTCTGTCATCAATCCAACTGATAGCGACCAGATTAGACAGTATTAGTTTTCCCTGAAAAATCTAATACTTAAAGAGACAGACGTAAAAAAAGCCCGCGAAGCGGGCTTTTCTTTATTAGCTTAACAGTTATTTTAATCCGTTGCACGCAACTTGGTTGGTGCTTTCATAAAGCGGAAGAAGTCTGTGTCTGGGCTTAATACCATCACGTCCTCACCGCTATTAAAGCTGTGCTCATAGGCACGTAAGCTACGGATAAAGGCATAAAACTCTGGGTCTTGGTTGAATGCGTCAGCAAACAGTTTTGTTGCCATCGCATCCCCTTCACCGCGTAGAGTCAATGCTGTACGTTCAGCTTCTGCTAACGTTTCAGTCACAGTTTTATCAGCCACCGCACGGATCTTCGTGGCTTCTTCTTGGCCTTGTGAACGATGCTGACGTGCAACCGCTTCACGCTCTGCACGCATACGCGCATAGATAGCCTCAGAAACTTCGTTCGGTAACTCAATACGTTTGATACGAACGTCAACAACTTCAATCCCTAAAGCAGCCATACTGTTTGCGTTAGCGACTAACGGCGTTAAGTTAGTCTCTTCTTCAACGCGCGCTGCCGCAGAAGCAATCTCTGCATCGACTTCCTTAGTCGATTCATCAGATGCTGAACCTACGTTCAGAGCTTCGCGTACATCAACAGTCAAACGACCACGTGAGTCTGTAATAATATCTTTAACACTCAGACGACCAAACTCAGAGCGCAAACGGTCACTAAACTTACGTTTTAAGAATGTTTCAGCTTGATCTGAGCTACCACCACCCGTTGCCACATAATAACGGCTAAAGTCAGTAATGCGCCATTTCAGGTAGGAGTCTACCATCAAGTCTTTGTTTTCACTTGTCAAATAGCGGTCAGCTTGGATTTCCAATGTCTGAATACGCGCATCAAGCATTTTCACCGTTTCGATGAAAGGCACTTTAAAATGCAAACCTGGCTCATAAATGATAGGTTTATTGTCAGCGTCACGCACAACCTTACCAAAACGCAGCACAATACCGCGATCGGCTTGAGGGACAATAAAAATGGATGCGTAAGCGACTGCCAAAATAGCAATAATAATAACAATTAGCGAATTACGCATGATTATTGTCTCCCTACTCGAACAGTATCACCGCGCACATTACTGCTTTGCTGTGCAGGCTGAGTACCCGAAGATGATGAATTGTTAGTCGTATTTGGATTCATCACTTTTGGTTCTAAGCCCGTTTTTGGTGCTGCTGTATTGTTGTTATTACCACGCATTAATTGCTCTAATGGTAGTACTAACATGCTATTACTCTTATCATTAGCGATAACTTTACGTGTATTACTTAAAACACGCTCCATGGTATCAATGTAGAGTCGTTCACGGGTAATTTCAGGTGCTGCACGATATTCAGGCAACATTTTTGCAAAACTTGCAACCTCACCCTCTGCTTTAAAGACCACACTCGCCTTATAAGCTTCAGCTTCTTCGATCAGTTTTTGCGCATTACCTTTTGCCATTGGTAGCACTTCGTTCCGATAAGCATGTGCTTCACGAATCGTTTTTTGCTCTTCTTCCCGTGCTGCAATTACGTCATCAAAGGCAGCCTTAACATCTTCAGGCGGACGAGCAGCTTGGAAGTTAACATCGAGTACCGTAATCCCCATTTTGTATGGCTCTATCGTCGCTTCCAGATCCCTTTGTGTTACATCACGAATAAATGCTCGATTCGTTGTAAGCACTTGTTCCATCGCTGACTGACCGATTACGCCACGGACTGCACTATCAAGTGCCTGACGTAAGCTGTTATCAGGGTTAGTGACGCTGAATAGATATTCTTTAGGATTAGTCACACGATACTGCACGTTCATCTCAACGCGGATCACGTTTTCGTCTGAGGTTAACATCATACCATTCGTCGCTTGTTCACGAACGGTTTCAACGTTAACTGGAATCACTTTATCAATAAAAGTTGGTTTCCAGTTCAAACCAGGTCCGACAATACCACTGTATTCACCAAAGCGTAGTATCACACCTCGGTCACTTTCCTTGATGGTATAAAAACCTGAACCCGCCCATACAACGACGACTGCCGCGAGAGCCAATACACCAAAGCGACCGCTGATTTGGAATGGCTGTTTATTATCACCATCACCACCACCGCTGCCGCCTTTTTTACCGCCAAGCTTGTTGCTCAGCTTACGAAAGAGATCGTCGAGATCAGAAGCCCCACGTTTTCGACCACCTTTATTCCCGCCAGAGTTGCCGCCTTTATTGCCGCTTCCCCACGGATCGCGGTCTTGTCCGTCATTACCGGGCTGATTCCACGCCATGTTTTAGCTCCATATCTTTATGATTGATTTTTCGGGTTAAGAGCAACAAATAACTCTTAATATCAATTCCATTTCCTAGCGATATGTTAAATCACATAGCTAGGTAATTGTTGTTCCTGTTTGCACAAACGCTGCCAATCAACCATCGGCATACGCACCTCAAGGCCAATTGAACCATCTTCTTCCTGCCACTCGCGTTCAATGGCTTGGAGTTGATAAAAACGGCTACGTAAGCGGCCTTCACTCGGTGGCAAACGCATTTCAACGTGTGCGATTTCACCTGAAAGGCGTTCCGTCAATGCTTGTAGCAACAAGGGGATACCGTCACCCGTTTGTGCTGATACCCAGACACGAACAGGCTTGTTATCCTCATTTCTGTCGATACGCGGGATGAAGTCTTCCAGCATATCCACTTTGTTCATGACTAAAAGTGTTGGGATCTCATCTGCTTCAATTTCTTCCAATACACTTTCGACCGCGTGAATATTTTCATCCAAACGGCTATCTGCTGCATCAATAACATGGAGCAATAACGTTGCTTCACGCGTTTCCTGCAGTGTTGCTTTAAAGGCAGCAACCAAATCATGTGGCAAGTGACGAATAAAACCAACAGTATCCGCAAGTACTACTGGCCCAACATCTTCCACGTTAATACGTCTTAATGTTGGATCAAGTGTTGCAAATAGTTGGTCAGCAGCGTAAACATCGGAAGCCGTCATCCGGTTAAATAAACTTGATTTACCGGCGTTGGTATAACCCACCAGCGAAATTGTCGGAATATCCGCTTTATTTCGTGCTTGGCGCCCTTGCTCACGTTGTTTTTCTACTCGGCTGAGACGGGATAAAATTTGGCTAATTTTGCCCCTTAATAACCGACGGTCTGTCTCTAACTGAGTTTCACCAGGACCACGTAAACCAATCCCACCTTTTTGCCGCTCAAGGTGCGTCCATCCTCTTACCAAACGGGTCGATAAATGGCGTAACTGCGCTAATTCAACTTGAAGTTTACCTTCATGTGTCCGCGCCCTTTGAGCGAAAATATCTAAAATCACCCCTGTACGGTCAACGACCTTACATTGGCATAACCTTTCGAGATTACGTTCCTGTGCTGGACTCAGCGTATGGTTAAATAGCACCACATCTGCGCCACTTTCTTTCACAGCTTCAGCGATTTCTTCCGCTTTCCCTTCTCCAACATAATATTTAGGGTGGGGAGACTTACGACTGCCTGTTACTATCTGTACAGGTTTCACACCCGCCGATGTCACGAGTGACTCAAATTCTGCCAGATTTTCAGTGTCCTTTTCTTGGGAGAAAAAGACATGCACCAATACAGCCAGTTCACCGCCTTCATACCTATCAAACAAGGGCTATAACCTCTTAGGCTTAATCACTAGAAATACAAAGGAAAAACACAGGTAAAGTCTCCCTACCCATGTTTTCCTTGAATTTTAACGCACAACTGGTATTACTCAGCAGCTTCGCCATCCTGTTGAGTTGAAGCACCAGAGTTGTAGTTACCATTACCCGCACCGCCAGTAGCACTGCCACTATGGTGAGAAACAGGGCGAGCAGGGACAACGGTAGAGATAGCATGCTTATAAACCATCTGACTAACCGTGTTTTTTAGTAAAATGACAAACTGGTCAAAAGATTCAATCTGACCCTGCAATTTGATGCCGTTAACCAAATAAATTGAGACCGGAACCCTTTCACGACGTAATGCGTTCAGGAACGGATCTTGCAAAGATTGCCCCTTAGCCATTCTATGTTTTCCTTATTTTGTTGTTTTTAAATGAGAACCTTTCGATTCCAAAAATTAACTACTCAAAAATTGCGCTTAGCGTTCTAATTGTACACAAACCATAGCTCTATGCACATACAACCTGCATAACAGCCTTAAGCGCTTGCTGTGGTTGTTCACTATCTAACCAATGAACATTTTCCCAGCTTCTCAACCAGGTAATTTGACGTTTTGCCAATTGGCGTGTTGCACAAATTCCCCGATAAACCATTTCATCATAATCTGTTTCGCCTTCTAGGTACGACCACATTTGCCGATACCCCACACAACGAATAGAGGGTAAATCAACATGGAGGTCACCCCGTTCATAAAGAGCACGAACTTCCTCTTCAAAACCGGCGTCTAACATCTGATGAAAACGTTGTTCAATGCGCTGATGTAAAATTTTACGATCTTGGGGCGCAATAGCAAATTGAAACACATTATAAGGTAATTCTTCACCTGCTGTTTGTGTCATTTCAGTCAAAGTTTGCCCTGAAATGAGATATACCTCTAAAGCTCGGGATAATCTTTGTGGATCATTAGGATGAATCCTCGCTGCCGCAACCGGATCGACCTCCGCTAAACGACGATGGATTTCACCCCACCCTTGCTGCTGTGCAATTTTTTCAATCTCAGCACGAGTAGCGGGATCCGCAGAAGGCAAAGGCGAAAGCCCCTCTAGTAATGCCTTAAAATAAAGCATTGTGCCCCCCACAAGTAATGGAATTTTACCTTGAGAAGTTATTTCCTCCATTACATTTAATGCGTCTCGCCGGAAATCAGCAGCGGAGTATGGTAAAGAGGGATCGAGTATATCGATCAGACGATGAGGCGCTTGACTAAGCTCCTCTGCATTTGGCTTCGCTGTGCCGATGTCCATACCACGGTAGATCAACGCCGAATCGACACTGATTATCTCAACAGGCAAGTGTTGGCGTAGAGCAATAGCTAACGCTGTCTTGCCTGAGGCCGTTGGCCCCATCAGGAATATGGCATTCGGTTTTTTCTGAGTTACAAGTTCACTCATTTGTTAGTGTAGCTACCACGGATTGTAAATTAATTAATTGTAATAATGTTGGTGACGGCTTTTTAACATACTGCGGGCAAAGCCGCTCAACATCAGCGAGTAACTGAACTGCTTGTGCTAAGCTCCAGCTTTCTTGTGTTTTTTCTTGTGAAACTGTTTTTGCAAGCCATTGAGCAATATCTTGACGAGATGCCTGCTCTTTTGTCGACAAAAAATTCAGTAAACCCGAAAAAAGCTGAGATAAATTTTGCGTTCTTAACGGTAACGATACCGCATGAATAGTTACTTTTCCATGAGATATCGTGGCTTCAATACCAAATAATGTCAATTGTTCCTTGTTACGCTGAAAAACCGCAATTTCATCAGAATTAAGTGATAATTTTAGCGGGATCAACAACGGTTGAGGTTTTAACGCTTCGCCATCAGGTGATAACTGAGCCAACTTCAGTAAATAATTTGCTTCTGATAAGGATAACAGGATTAGCCCTAATGAAGACTCAATTAATGCAAAGTTTTTTGCGTAAATTGTCAATACTTTGCCAAATGTGAAGTTATTGGTATTTTCTTCCACTGATTGCGAAGAAACTGCTGGAACATCTAATGGTTGCCGACTAGGAAATAGTGGCTTTTTATCTTCTTCAGCAACAGGAACAGACATCAATGCTTGGTACAGTTGCCCCGCTTTTCGGTCATAATGCGTATTAGAAGGCGTAAACGCGCTTTTTTCTCGACTAAAATGATTTGTTGATGTCGGCGATGTAGCCGCTACGGAAGGGGCTGAATGCGAACGACTACTGCCCGTGCTGTCATGTTGCTGTTGCGCCGTACGACTCGTCTCATTTTCATCGTTTTCATTGAGCGTGGATGATGACGAAAAGTAGTTGTCTCCCGCGGATGAACGATTAGTTAATTCATGGGTAACAGGTTCAATACCGGGCAACTCATCTGGCTCATGCGCATTTAATAAGGCCGTTCTCACACCTTGATAGATAAAATCATGCACTAGCCGAGCTTGGTGAAAACGCACTTCATGCTTAGCAGGATGGACGTTAACATCCACTTGTTGGGGGTCAATGGTCAAATAAAGGACATAGGCTGGCTGTTGATTATCATCAAGATGCCCTTCATACGCTTGGCGGATCGCATGGTTAATTAACCTATCGCGCATCATTCGACCATTTACATAACAGTACTGAATATCACTCACTGGCGTCGAAGACGGTGAAACCACCCAGCCTTTAATGCCAAGGTCACCATGCTCCCAAGATATCGCTAGCGCCCCCTGCATAAAGCCTGTACCACAGATGTTTGCCAACCGCCGCTCTTGTTGGGCTTCCCCTTTTGCAGCGCGGTACTGTTTCACCAGCTTCCCATTATGGTTCAAATTGATTGTCACATCAGGGCGAGAAAGCGCGATACGCCGGACGACCTCATCAATATGGCCAAACTCGGTTTTTTCGGTACGCATAAATTTGCGACGCGCTGGCGTATTGTAGAATAGATCAAGCACTTCTACGGTGGTGCCATTTGGGTGAGCGGCGGGTTTGACGGTCACCGCCATATCTCGCCCTTCCGCATAAGCTTGCCACGCCTCTGATTGCTCAGCCGGTTTTGATGTGAGCGTCAAACGAGAGACGGAGCTAATACTCGCCAGTGCTTCACCACGGAACCCCATACTCATGATGGCTTCTAGGTCATCTAACGTGGCAATTTTGCTGGTCGCATGGCGCGCTAACGCTAAGACCAGTTCATCTTTGCTGATCCCACTACCATTATCGCGAATACGGATCAGCTTCTCTCCTCCACGTTCAATATCGATGTCGATGCGTGTTGCACCTGAATCGAGACTGTTTTCAACCAACTCTTTAACCACTGAGGCAGGGCGTTCGACAACCTCGCCGGCAGCGATTTGGTTAGCAAGTTGGGGAGAAAGGATCTGTATTGCCATCACCATCCCCCTTAATTAGGTGCCGCTTGCAACGGATTTGCAAGGAAGTATTGCCGCAAACCTTGGTGGATAGCTTCGGCGACCTTCTCTTGATAGTCATTAGATTTAAGCAACTGCTCTTCAGCGCTATTACTAATAAACCCTGTTTCTACCAGAATTGAAGGAATATCAGGCGAACGCAAAACCCCAAGGCTGGCATGCTCTGGGCTACGTTTATGAATATTACCCACTTTTCTTAATTGATGGAGTACTTGTACCGCCACATCATAGCCAACCCGCTGTGAATGACCGAATTGTAAATCGAGTACCGCTTGGCTCAAGTAAGGGTCCGCACCACTTAATGCATCGCCTGCTCCACCTAATAGCTCGGATTGTTTTTCTCGTTGTTCCAACCAGTTACCTAATTCACTATTTGCACGTCGATTTGACAATACCCAAACAGAAGCGCCTCGCGCACTACTATTTGGTGCAGAGTCAGCGTGAATAGAAACTAACATGTTAGCCCCTTTCTTACGTGCAACATCTGAACGCCCACTGACAGAAATAAAATAATCACCATCTCGGGTCATCGCTGGCTTGAACATAGGGTCAGCCTCAAGTTTTGCATACAGTTTACGTGCAACACTTAACGTAACATCTTTTTCTCGATAGCCGTTTTTACCAATCGCTCCGGGGTCTTTGCCACCATGCCCAGCATCAATAGCAATCACGACCTGTTTTGCCCCCTTGGGCATTGTTTTATTGGTTTTAACTGGTGCAGGTGCAACAGCTGGTCGCGGTGCCTGCGAATTCATTTTTAACGGTTTATCTTGCACCGCATTATTAGGCACTTGCATCGGTTGAGTCGTATTATTGAAAGACGTTGGTGCACGACTTTGCCCCGAGGAAAGCGTAAATACCACTTGATACTGCCCAGCGACTTGTTTCAGCGACGTTTGTACTTTTGCCGCTTTTGACAGTTCCAATACGATACGTTTGTGTCGGCTATCCGGTGGCTGGCTGGTACGAACCACTTTAACCAAATCACCAGCAGGCACTCTCATTGGTAGGCCGATAATTTCGCCATTTTGCTTAACATCAATAACTAGCCGCTCTGGCGAATGCAGGGGAAAATATTTGTAATCAGGCTTACCATCCATGAAGGATAATGTCACCTGTGCATTTGATGGGCTATTATCAACCTGTATGTTCGATAAGGTCGCCGCCTGTACAGGTCGTGCAACTAACCATAATGCAACAATCATCAACAGCAATAAGAAGGAGAAAAAACTTCTTTTTGTTATTTTTCTCGGCAATGCATTCGTCATGAGCAATATATCCCTTAGAGTGCTTGTAATTCTTCTAACAACGACTCCCCATTTGCAGAAAAAGCAATAAAGTGAGCCTGACGCCCTTCATCCTGATAAGTCAAATGGAGTTCAAGATCCGCTTCTGGCAGAAAACCTTTGCCTTGTTGAGGCCATTCCACTAAACAGATCGACTCAGGGGAAAAATAGTCTCGGATCCCCATAAATTCCAATTCTTCTGGATCAGCTAAACGATAAAGATCAAAATGAAAAACCTGCCCATCAGGAAGATCATAAGGCTCCACAAGCGTATACGTCGGGCTTTTTACGTGACCTTGGTGCCCGAGTGCCTGTAAGAAACCGCGACTAAATGTCGTTTTGCCAGCGCCCAAATCGCCATACAAGTTAATCACGACGCCTCGTTGACAGGCATTTGCGACAGCGCGCCCTAGCGCCACTGTTTGCTCTTCGTTGGCAAGTTGTAAAATACGTTCTTTCATGGAAAGTTCAATCAGCTATAGTAAGGAAAAATAGATCAATATAGATATAATGACTATATTAACCTAAGCCGATCCATTTTTCTTAAATAACATTACAGAAATATTTAGATAGTGGATATCAGATAAGCGACTAATCCTGTTACATCACACAACAAGGCATCAGTGATGATTTTGTGAAATCACGGGATCATGGTAAAGTGCCCCTGCAATTTCACTCAGCTTAGCATCAATATAAAATCTAATGGCAACACATCTCGATCTCAACCTTCTTGCACAAAATATCAAACAATGGGGGAGTGAAGTTGGCTTCCAGCAAGTCGGTATTTGTGACACTGACCTTTCCCTTGAAGAGCCAAAATTACAGGCATGGCTCGATAAGCAATACCACGGTGAGATGGCGTGGATGGCACGCCATGGGATGATGCGAGCAAGACCTCACGAATTACATCCCGGCACATTGCGCGTGATCAGCGTGCGTATGAACTACCTGCCTGCAAAAGCAGCTTTTGCCAGCACATTAAGTAACCCTGAATTAGGTTATATTAGCCGCTATGCATTAGGTAGAGATTACCATAAGCTATTAAAAAAGCGCTTGAAAATGCTCAGTGATCGCATCTTGGCATACTGCCGAGAACATATCTGCTCTGACGATCTCAATTTTCGCCCATTTGTCGATTCTGCCCCTATTTTAGAACGCCCTCTCGCCGTCAAGGCAGGCTTAGGCTGGACAGGCAAGCATTCGTTGATCCTTAATCGTGAAGCTGGATCGTGGTTTTTTCTCGGTGAACTTTTAGTTAATTTACCTCTTCCTATCGATCAACCTGTTGAAGAGCAGTGCGGTCGCTGTGTGGCCTGTATGACCACTTGCCCTACCGGCGCGATCGTTGAACCTTATGTCGTCGATGCTCGCCGCTGCATTTCTTATCTAACCATTGAGCTTGATGGCCCGATCCCGGAAGAGTTTCGCCCACTGATGGGGAATCGGATCTACGGCTGTGATGACTGCCAATTGATCTGCCCTTGGAACCGTTTTTCACAATTAACCGATGAACAAGATTTTAGCCCAAGACGCGTATTACACACGCCCGAACTTCTTGAACTATTTAGCTGGGATGAAGAGACTTTCCTAAAAGTGACTGAAGGTTCAGCAATTCGCCGCATTGGTTACTTAAAATGGCTCAGAAATATCAGTGTCGCGTTAGGCAATGCCCCCTATCAGGACACGATTGTCAACGCATTGCACTCACGGTTAGGCATGGGGGAGATGTTGGATGAGCATATCCAATGGGCAATACAACAACAATTACAGCGCCGAGAAGAAAACCAAGTAACTATTCAAACTTCACAGCAGAAACGCCTTGTACGCGCCATATCTAAAGGTTTACCTAGGGATGCTTAAAAATAATACACCCCTATACTGCAAACGAATAAAAATCAACTCCGTGTGAATAAAATAAAAAATTGCTTAGCTGACAATAGGTAAAGAATTTGCAAGCTAGGTTAGCCACATTTTAAACAAAAATATTTACTATTAAATTCAGTAAGATATCTATCACCACGAAGCAATAGCTTTTTGGAATATGTGCGATTACCTATCATGCTATCCTGTGGATAACTCGGTGCATTAAAGTATTACAGACGCGTAAAAGCACCACAGCATTGATGATAGGTTGTGGATAACTTATTAATGATAGGAAATTAAATAAGTCCTCTTTTTTACTACTCTCAGCAAAATTAAAGCGCTTAAAACACAAGGTTGGTACAAAAAAGTTACTGAAACTGCAAAAATCGGCTTTTTTGTTTATTATTACAACTGAAATTATAACAATTTGGATACTTATTGATCGCCCCTATTGGTCAGGGGGTGGCTATTCTATGGCGACAAGTTAATGAATGCAAGCAGAAAAAACCGCAAGATCTGAAAAAGATCCCAAAGAGTGTGATGATCATCACTCTCAGCCGATCATCACTAAAAGAAAAGCATTTGTTGATGAATAAACAGATTCGAACGCAATTCACCTAGTGCATCAAATAGGTGTCATTTCTTAATGAAAGCAGTTGGATTTTTAACAATAAGAGGTAAGAGACTAAGGATTTTGGAGCGGGAAACGAGACTCGAACTCGCGACCCCGACCTTGGCAAGGTCGTGCTCTACCAACTGAGCTATTCCCGCATTTGGATAGGTAACTACAACTAAAACACTAAGAGAGATTGGAGCGGGAAACGAGACTCGAACTCGCGACCCCGACCTTGGCAAGGTCGTGCTCTACCAACTGAGCTATTCCCGCATACCGAAAATAGTGTTCTAGCTAAAACATTAAGAGAGTTTGGAGCGGGAAACGAGACTCGAACTCGCGACCCCGACCTTGGCAAGGTCGTGCTCTACCAACTGAGCTATTCCCGCAAAATACTTTCTTTTTGCTTTACCGTACTCATGAAAATCTTCATCGGTACGGGGAGCGCATTATACGAGAAATTGCACGGCAGGCAAGCCCCTTGGCTCAATTTTTTCACTTTTTTATTTGTTTGCTGATAAATTGGGCATTGTGATGATTTTATCAGCGTTGCAAGTAAACTTCTGATTTCAATCAGTTAACATTTTTTACTTTTTTCTAAAAACGCATCGCCCAATGACGTCCATGCCATGAAAACCCCAATGCCTGTTACTTATACTTTTAACGCGCTGTAATAAGTTAACCGCTAAAAAAATTGGCCACCTATTGGTCGCCAATTTCAGTTTTCTGCTTTGATTATTTGATAAAGGCCTCACGGTAATAAGCCAATTCTGCAATAGACTCGCGAATATCATCTAAAGCTTGGTGTGTGCCTTTTTTAGTGAAGCCCGCGAGAATTTCAGGTTTCCAGCGACGAGCTAACTCTTTTAGGGTGCTAACATCAAGGTAACGATAGTGGAAATAGCTTTCTAACTCAGGCATGTAGCGGAATAGAAAACGACGGTCTTGACCAACGCTATTCCCACAGATTGGTGATGCCCCTTTTGGTACCCACTGCTCTAGAAACTCAATCGTCGCTAATTCAGCTTCACGCTCACTGAAAGTACTGCTTTTAACGCGCTCAACCAAGCCACTTGCTGTATGGGTATTCACATTCCATTCATCCATCAAATCCAATTGTGCTTGTGTTTGATGAACCGCAATGACAGGACCTTGTGCTAAAATATTAAGCTGACTGTCGGTAACGATAGTGGCAATTTCGATAATACGGTCACGCTCAGGATCGAGACCCGTCATTTCTAAATCGATCCAGATTAAATTATTCTCATTCTTTTGCATCATATACCCTAACTTGATCCAATGGAGTTCGTGTATGATAACGCGTTTGAGGTATCGACGCGATCCACTCAAGTTAGTAAACAAGAAAACTCAGCCAACAATATCAAGAGAGGTCAGGTGGCTAAGCAGAAACTGTCAAAAGGCCAACAGCGCCGAGTACAGGCAAATCATCAAAAAAGACTTAAAAAACAAAAAGTCACTGAGATTGATGACAGCCTATTAGGAGAAGCGCAAGAAGGGCTAGTGATCAGCCGATTTGGGCAACATGCTGACATCGAAGCAAGCGATGGCACATTACAGCGTTGTAACTTACGCCGAACTATTTCATCTCTCGTCACAGGAGATCGCGTAGTTTGGCGCCCTGCGTTGAATACACAAGCCGATATCAAAGTTAATGGCATTGTTGAAGCCGTTCACGAACGCCACTCCGTCCTAACACGCCCTGACTATTATGATGGGCTAAAGCCTATTGCTGCAAATATTGACCAAATCGTGGTCGTTTCCTCGATTTTACCCGAGCTATCTCTGAATATTATCGATCGCTATTTAGTGGCTTGCGAAACTTTAGGCATCCAACCCATTATTGTCCTAAACAAAATTGACCTATTAGACCAAGAAAACCGTGAATGGGTCAGCGAATTAATGACTATTTACAGTGATATTGGTTACCAAGTACTGGAAGTTTCTAGCCATACCAACGAAGGAATGGAAGCACTTACTAACGCACTGATCGGCAAAATATCAGTGTTTGTAGGTCAATCTGGCGTTGGCAAGTCCAGTTTACTGAACGCTCTTTTGCCTCATAATGAAGAAACCATTTTAGTCAATGACGTTTCAGATACTTCAGGGCTAGGCCAACACACCACAACGACAGCGCGGTTATATCATTTTCCGTTAGGTGGTGATGTCATTGACTCCCCGGGAGTACGTGAATTCGGCCTATGGCACCTTTCTACGGAACAAGTAACAAAAGGTTTTGTCGAATTTAAAGACTATTTAGGTGGCTGTAAGTTCCGCGATTGTAAGCATTTGGATGATCCCGGTTGTCTACTGCGTGAAGCCACGGAAGAAGGGAAAATCGCCGAATCACGGTTTGAAAATTATCATCGTATTTTGGAGAGCATGGAACAGATTAAGCCTCGTGGGAATTTTACGGGTAAAGATAAGTAGTTTTGGCTTAACGACTCACTAACCAAGTGAGCAAGTACTTACATTTATTTTGGTAGGTGATTCATCAATGGTAAAGATTTTTAAGCCTATCGAAACAAAATAGCCTATTTAAAAAAGCAAAGGTACAATGACTGCCTTTTTGCTAACTGGCCTTTACGAATTTGAGGTTAACGTGCTAGATAAGATTAAAATACGTTTGCAATATATGCTACCAAAACAGGGTCTTACAAGACTTGCCGGCTGGTTCGCCGATAAGAATGCAGGCTTTGTCACTCAATGGGCAATTAAGCTGTTTGCAAAAGCCTATAAAGTGGATATGAGTGAAGCACAAAAAAGCGAGTTCACCGCTTATGCAACGTTTAATGATTTCTTTATTCGGCCGCTAAAAGAAGAAGCGCGCCCATTAGTGACAGGAAAACACCAATTAGCACAACCGGCTGATGGTGCGGTGAGCCAATTAGGTTCAATTCAAGATGACCAAATCTTTCAAGCCAAAGGTCACCATTATACGGTCGAAGCCTTGCTCGCGGGTAATTATCAGCTAGCTGATAAATTCCGTGGCGGTGAGTTTATCACAACCTATTTATCCCCTAGCGATTATCATCGTGTACATATGCCATGCGATGGGTTATTAACCGAGATGATTTATGTACCGGGTGATTTATTCTCTGTCAACCCATTGACCGCCGCCAATGTTCCCAACCTCTTTGCCCGTAATGAGCGCCTAATTTGTGTGTTTAAAACCGATGTGGGTCTGATGGTGCAAATCTTAGTCGGTGCCACTATCGTTGGTAGCATTGAAACTGTCTGGGGTGGTTGTGTTAACCAACAGCGTGAAGGGGTTATTAAGCGCTGGACCTACCCAGATCAACTGACTGAAGGTGCCGTATTCTTGAAAAAAGGCGAAGAAATGGGTCTCTTTAAGCTAGGTTCAACCGTCATTAACCTGTTTGAACCGAACGCTATTCGTTTTAATGCCTCACTGATCCCCGGCTATGCGACTCGTATGGGAGAGCTACTGGCGGAAACCGTGGCAAATGATACCTCAGTGGATACCGCCGCTGAGCAAATTGAAACCCAGTAATACCTTATATTGTTAATTGCTTGAAGGAGCTCCTGACTGTGCGTTTGATTATCGGTTTTTTTTTCAGCCTGCTAATCGCCTTCTCTGCGGCAGGGGCTTCCAATAGTACGCCAAATGAAGCACTGATTAAGCAAGAGCTTGCTCAGCTTGACCCCAGTAAAAACCCTAAAGATGCGGAAATAGCGCAAGCATTTCAAGGCGCACTTAACTGGATCAGTGAAGCCAATCAGTCGGAAGCTAAAGCCAAGTCTTATCAAGACGCCATCGATAATTTCCCTAAAATTATCAAGGGGCTAAGACAAGAGCTACTCAATGAAAGCGATGAGCCAACCAATATTCCAACCAATATCAGCTTGTCTGAGCTTGAACAACAAATCATTCAAGTGAGTAGTCAGCTTCTCGATCAGGGAAGAAAGACACAGCAGGAGCAAGATAAAGGTCGGGAAATCAGTGAATCGCTAAGTGCATTACCAAAACAATTATCAGAAGCACGCCGCCTCCTTTCTGAAGCGTCATTTCGCTTACAATCACTAAGCTCTCCTACTACACCATTAGCAGAAGCCCAAACAACCTTAGCTCAAGCCGAAGTGAGTGCTCGCAAAGCTGAGGTTAATGAGCTTGAAATGGCGCAATTATCCGCGAATAACCGCCAAGAAATTTCACGCGTCGCTTTAGAACTGAATAAAAAGCGTTATAACCGGCTGGAGCTTGAATTACAAAAATTACGTGAAGTGCAAAATACGTTGCGCCAGCAAAAAGCGGTATTAGCACTCGAACACACCGAAATGCTTGCAGAACAAGGTGAGTTGACCCCTTTCCTTAAAGAGCAAATTGATATTAACCGCAAGCTATCCCAAGAGCTGACTGAGCAAGCGGTTCGTATGAACACTATCAGTACGAGCCAAGCAGAAATCTCCTCGGGAATACAAGATGCACGCCAAGCATTGACAACTATCCGCGAGCAAGCGCAGTGGCTTGATGGTTCAAGTACGTTAGGTGAGGCACTTCGTACCCAATTATCACGTTTACCGGAAATTCCTAAAAGCCAGCAGCTTAACCGTGATATGGCAGATTTACGGGTACAACGCCTAAATTATGAAGATATGCTAGACCGGTTATCCAAACTGGATACCGCCACACAAGAGACCGAAAATAATTTAAGCCCAGCACAAGCGCAAGTCTACTCATCATTAATTAAGACGCGTAAAGAGCTGCTAACCGCGCTCATTTCTGGCTTTGATACCGAGATGTTAGAGCTGACAAAATTAAATGTCGCCACTAGCCAACTAACAGACGCATTAAAAGATGTTAAAGATGCGTCACACCGTTATCTGTTTTGGGTTGCCGATGCTCCACCGGTAACACTCCACTATCCTGTTTTATTGATAACAGATATTACTCAGTTGCTCTCTTTAGACACCTTATCGCAGCTCACTGGTGCCTTTAAAGTGATGTTAACAACTCAAGACACCTTCCTATATCTGTTTGGCTCGATCATTTTAGTGATTTTTAGTATTAGCACGCGTAAGCATTATCAAGACTTTCTAGATAGAGCAAGCTTACGCATTGGTAAAGTGACTCAAGACCACTTTTACCTCACCATACGCACGATTTTTTGGTCCATTATTGTGGCGCTACCACTCCCAATGATGTGGTCTGCCATTGGTTATGGCCTGCAAAGTGCTTGGCAATACCCGATGGCGGCGGCAATAGGTTATGGTGTCAGTGCCACAACTCCCGTGCTATGGCTATTTATGATCAGTGAAACATTTTCACGCCCAACGGGTCTATTTATTGCGCACTTTGGGTGGGATAAAGATGCGGTAAAACGTGCGATGCGTTATTACCGGCTCGCGATATTTGTCATCGTACCTCTGATGATGGCGCTGATCACTTTTGAGCACTACAGTGATAGGGAATTTTCTGCCTCCATCGGTCGCTTCTGCTTCTTGCTACTGTGCTTTGCATTGAGCTTAATGACAAACAATTTGCGCCGCACCCATGTGCCTCTCTACCTTGATAGACATGGTTCAGGGGATAACCTAATCAATAAAGCACTGTGGTGGATGCTGCTGGTTGCACCGATTATCGCTGCATTCTTCTCACTATTAGGCTACTTCTCAACGTCTCAAGCCCTGCTTGGCCGTTTAGAGACCTCTGTCGCGATATGGTTTGTATTATTGATTGTCTACCATGCTATCCGCCGTTGGATGTCAATACAGCGCCGTAAATTAGCCTTTGAACGAGCCAAACAACGTCGTGCAGAAATCTTAGCGCAAAGGGCCAAAGGGGAAGAAGATATTCACCAACCCAATGCGAGTGGCGAAGGGAACATTGATATTGATGAGCAAGTGATTGACCTTGATGCAATCAGCGCGCAATCTGTCGGGTTAGTCCGCTCAATCCTCACGATGATAGCGTTGGTTTCTCTCATTTGGCTCTGGTCTGAACTCCACACTGCATTTTCGTTCCTTGAAAATATTCGTCTGTGGGATGTAACCTCGACAATTAATGGGGTCGATACTGTTCAGCCGATCACTATGGGGTCTATCTTTATCGCCATACTGATCATTATCGTCACGACTCAGTTGGTGCGTAACTTACCTGCACTCCTTGAATTGGCAGTATTGCAGCACTTAGATTTAACCCCTGGTACAGGGTATGCCATCACGACATTAACCAAATACTCATTGACCATCATTGGTACCATCGTTGGTTTCTCAATGCTCGGGATTGATTGGTCAAAATTACAATGGCTGATAGCCGCCATGGGGGTTGGTTTAGGTTTCGGCTTACAAGAGATTTTTGCCAATATTATTTCTGGGTTGATGATCTTATTTGAAAAACCAATTCGAATTGGCGATACCGTGACGATCCGTAATCTGACAGGGAGTATTACAAAGATTAATACTCGAGCCACAACCTTAACAGATTGGGATAGAAAAGAGATTATTGTGCCTAATAAGGCCTTTATTACTGAGCAATTTATTAACTGGTCCTTATCTGACACGATCACGCGTATCGTGATGACGATCCCTGCTCCTGCCGATGCAGATAGCCAGCAAGTGACCTCTATCATACTCAGTGCGGCCGAGCGTTCCACGATGATACTTGATAACCCGAACCCAGAGGTTTATTTAGTTGATTTACAACAAGGCATTCAAATCTTTGAATTGCGTGTTTATGCTGCCGAGATGGGGCATCGGTTACCTGCACGTCATGAAATCCATCAAAACATACTGGCAGCATTTGCAGAGCAAGGCATTACCTTGCCATTCCCACCATTCCAAGCTCGAGTGGACATACGGGAGAATGCACTGCAAAGCGCAACAAACAACCTCTCTGGTCGCAACCCTCCGCGTAAATCCGGGGAGTTATAATGGCGATATTCAAGGTCAGCGGCCATCAAGCCGTTGGCCTTAATACTCAATCGATGATTAAGGTAGAAAAATGAAAGCGCCCATTGAACCACAAGATGAACTGACTTTATTGCGAGTCTCTCAACTTGAGAAGATCGGCTCTATTTTGTTTTTTCTTATTCCACTCATCATCTTACTGGTGGTAGGTAAATCATTTGCAGTCAACATCCTGTATTTATGGCAAGTGCTGACCCTGTTATATATTGTGGCGTTTCGTATTTTGGTGAGTAAAGTATCAAATAAGCAACTACAGTTGGATGTGCGTCGGGGATGGGGATATAACCGTTTTTACCGTATGAGCTGGGCCTATCTTGTATTATCCGTGATCATTATGGTGGGATATCGGATCATATCCCACGAATGATCAGATCATTCAACCTGCTTTAAATCCATAGGATTGAATATAGTTCTCTGCTAATTTTTGCGCTTGCTTTAATTCGCTTTCGCTTAATTGCTCTGCGACTTTACTTTGCAGCCGATGGCTCTCTTTATTACCGCTATACACCGCGGTGGTTAGCCAAGCATAAGATTGCTGAAGGTTTTTCTTTACACCTTTCCCTTCAGAGTACATGACCCCTAAACGATCTTGTGCTTTTGCATCGCGCTGCTTCGCAGCTTTGCGGAACCAAAACACCGCTTTTTCATTATCGAGATCAACACCACTGCCGATAGAATACATTTGGCCAATATGGAATTGGGCAATCACGTTGCCCCCTTGAGCGGCCTTTCTGAACCAATAAGCTGCCTTTTCGAGATCTTGAGCGACACCAAGGCCTTGAGCATACATCATCGCCATATTGGTTTCTGCCCGTGTATCATTCTGTTTAGCCGCTTGTTGATACCAAAGCATCGCTTTATCGTAGTCTCGGCGAACGCCAAAGCCGTTCACATACATTGTTCCTAATTGGAATTGAGCGTCTGCATTGCCTTGATCACCCGCCTTGATAAACCATTCGGCAGCGACTTTAGAATCTTGAGAAACGCCATTACCTTTAAAATAGCGTTGACCGAGAAGATATTGTGCGGTTGGATCACCTTTTTGTGCTAATTGCGTAATTTGCTCTATTGTCTGTTGTGAAGGTGCCGATTTTATCGGGGGAGTAGCCAGTAATAATGAACTATAGCAAACAGAACCCAACAATAGCGCTAACGCAATTTTTTTCATCCTAAACAACCCTCAACAGTGCAAATTACCGACTGCGAAAACAGTGTGATCCATTATTATCGGCAAACTGCTGCTAAGCTATAGCCTAAACACACTGCCGACTCGTTGATAGTTTAATGCCACTTGCATACAGAAAGAATAGGAAAATTGACTTTATTGCAAATTCAGCATCTTTTTTTAAGTTTGTTGTATAAAATGAGATATTTCCTGATCCAAGTAAGGTGTCGGCAACACCTTACTTTCGTTATGGTAAGACACACGCTTACGGTTTAGCATGGCACAATTGATTGGGTAAAAAAGCATCGAGAGAGTTGTCTCGAAATACTGGTATTTCGCTTTCTGCTGGAGGGAGCGCACTAATATGGCTTGATAGCAATAACTCATCGGCTCTCTCTTGTATTCTCCGGTATAACACAATGTCTCGAGGCAGCTCCCCAGTTAACCGAAATACATTCAATGTTTCTTTAATCGGCTCAAGGTCACTATTAATCCCTTGTAGGTCATATTGAAGATAACCTCTCACTTCAATTAACTGCTGCATTTCCTCAATAATTTGACGGTATGAACCATAATAAGAATGACTAATGCGGCTTAATTCATCGTTAACTTTATCGAAAAATTCCTGTGATACTATAAAGCTATTTAGCATTTCAATATCATTATCAAATTGAGTGGCTTGATATAACGCTGGCCCAACATTAATTTTGCTAATTTCATCGAGTATATTTTTATATATTATTTGTTTTTCTAAAATCAATCCAAATAATTCCTTGTTATTTTCCAAATCAGATTTTAGATTATTTAAAATACTGAAAATAAATTGAAAATCACCTTCGTTAACCTCATTATCTATTGAGTTAAAACTCATTTTAGCTGATTGATTTAATTGCAATATCCTCTCTTCATACAGCTTTATTGAACGATGGGCGAGACTTATTTTTTCTAGGAGTTTTTCCACTCTGACGTCGATATCCATACACATTCCCTCTATTTTCAAGCCTAGATAAACAATATTATTTTAATATTAATAGCATAGCTTAAACTAACTTAATTTAGAGTTAAAATTTATATTTAACATATAAACGCTGTTTTTATTTAATATTTAAATAGCTAAGCAGTAGGTGAATGAATAGATTTGCGATAATAAAATAGAGGTCGTTTTATCGACCTCTATTTTCGGATAACATTTAATTTTTACATTATGCTAAATAGAGCTTTCTTAAATAACGCGCTACCGCATCATCGGCATTAGAGCCAATGACCTCAAGTTGAGGTAATTCATCTTTAAGCATCTGGTGAGCATTTTCCATAATGCAACCTTTCCCTGACAAGGTCAGCATTTCTTTATCGTTCATACCATCACCAAAGGCGATACAGTCATGCACTTGATAACCTTGAAGTGCCGCAACTTGTTGCAGGGCTTCCCCTTTAGAAACCACACCAGCCATGACCTCTAAGCAACTACGTAGTGAAAAAGTCACATTAACACGATCTTGCCAACGTTCACGGATGCGATTTTGTAAATCTACCAACATATCGTGATCTTCACTGGTATAATAGACTTTACAAACATCTGAAGTATCAAAGTTATGGCGATCAAATAGCGTGTACTGAAATACCGATTCTTTAAAGAACTCTTTCTGTTCGGGGCTTTCACGGTTAATAAACCAGTCATCTCCCCCGTAATAGTTGGTCACCAAATCAGGGTGATCAAACTCCATCAAGCACAACTCATGAGCAATTTCAGGATCAACATTATGCTTAAAGATCAATTCACCTTTTGTATTGTGTACCCGTGCACCATTCGACGTGATCATATAGGCATCAATACCTAAACCATCTCTAATTTGTGCAACATCCACATGGTGACGACCCGTCGCAAACACAAAATGGATATCTTGTGTTTCTACTAATTGTTTCAGTGTTTCCTTGGTGAAAGCGGTTAAATCATGATTAGGAGATAAAAGAGTACCGTCCAAATCAGAAGCAACAACAGGATATTTCATAAATCATTCCTAGCTAATACTGCTCAAAAAAATCACAGATAGCATTAAGCGCCATCGCTCTTAATGCATCCACTTCAAACAGGATTTCGTGGTGTGCCCCTTCAATCACGAGGGGTAATTTTTCTTCTCTTCCTGTCTGTGCTTTTTGCCGACTTTGACAAAAAGCCTGTAGCTCTCGATTGCTGACCACTTTATCTTCACTTGCTTCTAACACCAACAGTGGTACATCAATTTCTCCCGCCCGGGCAATTAGCTCATCGCCAATTGCAAAACTTTCTTTTAACCAATGATAGGTAGGGCCACCTAGCCGCAATTCGGGATAATCCGCATAATAGCGGAGATAACGCCGGTAACGTTCCTGACTGTGAGTCAACACATTGATCAAATAAGGCAACGGCTGCCATTTCCCCGTTGAAATCGCATAGTCATTACGCACACTGCGGTGTAGCTCCGCCCGATCAACAATAAAGCTCGCTAACCAGTGTGGGATCGGTAAATTAATCCCAATCATAGGGGCGCAAAACGCCGCTGCATCAAAGGTGACATTATCCCGTAATAAATAGCCGCCGAGGATCGCACTCCCCATTGAGTGGGCTAATGCATAACATTTGAGATAATGCCGACATTGCACTTCAAGTTCAACAAACTTTGCAAAATCATCAATATAGTCAGTAAACTTTTCAACGTGGCCTTTTTGTGGATCATCCAACATACGTCCGGAGCGCCCCTGCCCTCGATGGTCAATAATAAAGACATCGAAACCGAGGTGATAGAAGTCATAGGCAACTTCTGGGTATTTCATATAGCTTTCGCTACGACCAGGGGAGATAACAACGGCTTTATTATTTAGGGAATGGGTAAAACGAACATAGCGAATAGGAACATCATCGACCCCTAGAAATTCGGCTTCTTCTCTGCGCAACCAAAAGTCTAAAAGTGGACCGTTAGCAAATGCAGAAAATTGAGTTTCTCGGTTTAACCAATTTTCTTTCAGCTTTTCTGGGGTCATATGTATATCCTTTCGTCATTCGTAACCTTCAAGATGGTCCCTAATCAATGTCATAAAAGCATCACCAAAGCGTTCAAGCTTTTTCTCCCCCACACCATTAATTAACAACAATTCTGAAGGGGAAGCCGGACAATGCTCAGCCATCTCAATCAGGGTTGCATCATTAAACACAACGAATGGAGGAATATTCTCTTCGTCTGCTATAGATTTACGCAATTTGCGCAACTTAGCAAATAACTTCTTATCATAGTTTCCTCGATAAACTTTGCTTTGCTGATTACGGCTTTTTGCCACCAAAACACGAGGAACAGCAAGTTGCAAAGCGGATTCGCCGCGTAATATCGGCCTAGCTGCTTCCGTTAATTGCAACGCTGAAAAATGCGTAATATTTTGTGTGATCATCCCAAGATGGATCAACTGGCGGATAACGCTGACCCAATGCTCATGGGATTGATCTTTACCGATGCCATATACCGGTAATTTATCATGACCTAGTTCGCGGATGCGCTGATTGTTTGCCCCGCGCAAGACCTCAACAATATAACCAATACCAAAACGCTGACCAACACGGTAAATACAAGATAGCGCTTTTTGGGCATCCACTAGCCCATCATACTGTTTTGGCGGGTCTAAACAGATATCACAATTACCACACGGCGCTTGCCTATTTTCACCAAAATAATTGAGCAGCACTAATCGGCGGCAAGTTTGAGCCTCTGCAAATGCAGCTATCGCATTCAACTTATGGCGCTCAATATCCTGCTGCAAGCCAGCGGGTTTCTCTTCAAGACAGCGGCGTAGCCATGCCATATCCGCAGGGTCATAAAATAGTACGGCTTCCGCTTCAACCCCATCGCGACCTGCTCGCCCTGTTTCTTGATAATAGGCCTCGATATTGCGAGGGATATCAAAATGCGCCACAAAGCGCACATTGGACTTGTTGATCCCCATACCAAAAGCCACCGTTGCCACAACAATTTGTAGGTTATCTTTTAAAAAAGCATCTTGTACCCACTCTCGTTGTTGGTTATCTAACCCTGCATGATAAGCTGCAACGCTTAACCCACGTTTTTGCAGACGCTCTGCCGTTTCTTCCACTTTGCTGCGGCTATTGCAATAGACAATACCCGCTTTACCTTTTTGTGCTTTGATAAAGAACCAAAGCTGATCAAGCGGTTTATATTTTTCGACTAAGGTATAGCGGATATTGGGTCTATCAAAACTGCTGATTTGTATCAAAGGGTCATGTAAGGCCAATAAACGTACGATATCGGCTCGTGTCGTTTCATCTGCTGTTGCCGTTAATGCCATGATAGGAACATCAGGGAAGTGCTGCCGTAACTGACCAATGGCGCGATACTCAGGACGAAAATCATGCCCCCATTGCGAAACACAGTGTGCTTCATCCACCGCCAATAAACTGATATTCCAACTACTCAGCTGGCTAAGAAAATAGTCAGTTAATAACCTTTCGGGCGCAACATACAGCAACTTGATGGCGCCTTCGGCGCATAAGGCCATCACGTCTCGCTGCTCTTGAGCGGTTTGAGAGGAGTTTAAACAAGCTGCTTTGATACCATGAAGGCGTAATTGGTCGACCTGATCTTTCATTAGGGAGATCAAAGGCGATACCACCAGCGTTACCCCCTCTTTAACCAGAGCAGGAACTTGATAACATAGCGATTTACCGCCCCCAGTTGGCATAAGCACCAAACAATCGCGGTTATCGAGTATGGCACGAATAACAGCTTCCTGCCCAGGGCGGAAAGACTGATAACCAAAAGTATTATTGAGTATACTTTCAGCCAGTGAAAACTGGGAGATCACTTCAGCTGTAGACACGCGGATCCTCAAATGACAAACTGATAGCTGCTCAATAGAGCAGCATCTAAATAGCGGGTTAGCACTCGGTGTTTTTCAAGGTATCACTTGAAATAGAGTTGCAGTATGCTAGCAAATAAGCGCTAATGACTAAAGCATATCATTTAGCATCACACCGATACCAAAACGTGTTTGTCGGTAATCATAATCAATCATCGATTCGCCATAGCCACTAAACAACTGGGTATATAATCGCACATGTTTGGTAATGGGATAGCTCCAACCCAATTCCGCGGCACCATAACCACTGTTCCAGTTGTAACGCCCTGTCGCGGTAATCACACTGTCACCTAGAGCATAACCCACTTTTAGTCGATAGTAGCCCATGTATTTGGTGATATCTTTATTATCATCGCTGCCTTCACTCTCATGAATGCGATACCACGGTTTTAAATCAACTTGCCAATTGCCATTTTGTGCCATGGCCCGCGCATAAATGCGGTTCCAACTGCGAGAGGTTGGCTCTGAGCGACCGTTCGACTCGTGGTTAAAGCCTGTTTCCAGCTCTCGTAATGTCCAACCTCCCCATTGATAATCTGTTGCCCAACCAATAAATAGCTGAGGTTCATAATTGGTTTCGCGAAATGGTGAAGACTCTTTTTTATTACTTAATTGCCACCAAGAACGCTGAGTATATGACGCCGCTAATACGGAGTTTTCCCCCGCAATTCCGCGCCATAAAGGGAAACCTAGACTAATCTGAAACTTTACTTCATCGCGCAATGCATCTTTACCCCAATCATAGCTTTTTATCGCCTCTTTATTCATAGATGAGGTATAGGTATAAATAATGTAATTGGATTCATAAGGGTAAAGTACAAAAGGACTCTCGTAATTTTGTAATAACCCAGAAATAATGCTGCCTCTAATTGGCGTTTTCTCTGTTGTATCTACGGAAGTTAATGTATCTGTATTTTCTGCGGCGAATAATGATACAGACCAAAAACAGAGCACAGTACCAACTAATTTGTGAAAAACGCGCATTCTGTTATTCCTATTCTGAAAAAATCCCAAAAAAGTTTATCTCATTTTACACACAAAATCTGACAACTGCTGAAAGATTATTCGTTCATTTCATAGAGACATATTTTATACATAGTGATAACTTATTATTCACATATTTTTTAAAGGATGAATAAGATGAATGACCGTACTTATACATTAGAAGAAGCAAGTAAGCTCATGAGTGATGCGTTTATCTATAAAATGCCTTTTAATCAGCTTTTGGGAATACAATTGGCTCAGATAAATGATGATTTTGTCCAACTAACAATTAAGAATCGTCCAGAATTGATTGGTAATTTTACACAAAACATTCTTCACGGTGGTGTCATTGCATCAATATTAGATGTCGCTGGTGGCATGGTATGTATTAACCGTATTCTCCAACGGATCACACCATTAGTGCATCAAGATATTGTCGATAAAATGTCAAAAATGGGCACCATTGATCTACGAGTTGATTATTTACGTCCTGGTCGAGGTGAAGTGTTTACTGCAAGCGCCAGTTTATTACGCGATGGCAATAAAATTGCGGTGACGCGTTGCGAACTACATAACGAACGTAATCAGCATATCGCAACAGCCACGGCCACTTATCTCATTGGATGAAACGAGAAAGTAAAAAATTAGTTACTTACTCAACTAATAACTTGTAAAAAAACTCGAGCAATGTCACATTAATAAGGTCATAAATCGAGCCGATATTTTCTAAGGCTTGATATCTCAATCGACTTACTTTTAGCCGTTTATTCAAATTCAGAGCCAATAATGAGCCAACAAAATACCATCAAAGGCGTGTTATGTGCCTTGGGCGCTTATTTAATTTGGGGCGTCGCACCTATTTATTTTAAAACCATCCAAGAGGTGCCGGCAGAAGAGATACTGACTCATCGTATTATCTGGTCATTTTTCTTTATGTTGGTTTTATTAACTGCAACAAAACACTGGAGCTATATGCGCCAAGTGTTAAAGCAGCCTAAAAAAATCCTTATATTAGGCGTCACCGCGGTGACTATCGCTTCCAACTGGCTAATTTATATTTGGGCCGTTAACCATGGATATATGTTGCAAGCTAGCCTAGGCTACTTTATTAACCCTCTGGTGAACGTTTTATTTGGAATGCTATTTCTGCAAGAGCGCTTTCGCCGCATGCAGTGGGTCGCGGTTATTTTAGCCTTAACGGGTGTTCTTATTCAGTTATGGCAATTTGGCTCCGTTCCGGTTATCGGACTTAGCCTCGCCGTGACTTTTGCAACCTACGGTTTATTACGGAAAAAACTTGGAGTTGATGCCCAAACGGGAATGACATTTGAAACCCTGTGGTTACTCCCAGTGGGCGTTATTTTCTTGCTGTTCTTTGCCGATAGCCCAACCAGCAACATGGCAATGAATGATTGGCACTTAAATGTGTTATTAATCCTTGCTGGTGTTATCACAACCGTGCCATTGTTGCTATTTACTGAAGCAGCTAACCACCTTCGCTTGTCGACACTGGGCTTTTTCCAATATTTAGGGCCAACTATTATGTTTTTACTCGCGGTATTTATCTACGGCGAAAAAATGACATCAGAGCTACTCGTGACATTTGGCTTTATTTGGGTCGCATTAATTTTATTTACCTTGGATGCACTTTACACACAACAAAGGTTAAGAAAGTAATTCCTGCAAATTGCCTATATAAAGGCAAAGTCCAAAACACTGACCTTTATTTATTTATGAATAAAAGGTCAGTGTTTCATTTTATGGAACTGAATGAGTTAATTTATTTTAAGCATAATAGACAATATGCTAATTCATCACGTTTATCTAAATGTTAACTCAACCTAAATATATTAAAAAAAGCCCATTTATTATTAAAATAAGCCATAACTCTCGACAATATAAAACACTCACCTTTCAGTAGAACCCACTTTTATGCACAAAAAAAATCAATAAAATCAAAGTGTTGAATGAAAACCCAATAGGGTTGCGCTACACTTAAAACAGGCTATTATTAAATTTATCTAAAATTAAATTCCGGTTTATCTCTAAATTAAAACCAACTCTTTGAAAAAAAGTCATTTTTTATTTTTTAATAATTAATCATTGCGTTAAAGGAACATCGACTCTATATTGTACGCCGCTTGTATTCACCCCAGCGGATGGTGATGGTCCGATTCATCACTGACGTTTCATTAAAGTGCGCACGATGACATGTAATTTATTTATGTCCTGGTGCGAGGTTTTCTGAAATTGAATACAGGTCCGCTCTAAAAAAATTTTTTAAATACAATAGTGTAGTCAGTTTATATGGCTGCATTTTAGGTTCACTCCGCCTGTGTATTCAGAAAGAGTTGATAGTTGTTAAGGGCTTTTGGGAAGGGCTTAAAAATGCAACAGAATACCGTTCAAATGAAACGTGTACTGACCACGCCTGCGCTCATTTTCTTTGGGCTGGCTTATATGGTGCCACTCGGGATTTTCACTACCTATGGACAAGTGACAGTATTAAGTGAAGGCCATTTGCCTATCGCTTATCTTGTGACATTGGCTGCCGTTCTCTTTACTGCCATGAGCTATTGCCGTATGACGAGTGCGCTACCTCTTTCGGGTTCCGCATACTCTTATGTGCAAAAAACATTTGGCGGAACATTGGGTTTCCTAGTCGGTTGGGCGCAATTACTCGATTATTTATTTTTGCCGATTATTAACTATATTGCGATTGGGATCTTCGTGCATGAAGCTTTCCCTAATATTCCAATGCCAGTCATTATCTGCACCACGATTGCCGTTGTCAGCATCATGAATATTTTAGGGATCAAACTCGTCTCTTCAATGAATATGCTGATTATTAGCATGCAAATTGTCTTTATCGCCGTATTCTTGTTCTTGAGCTTTAAGACTAATTTTGTGCTAGATACAGACGCACTACTCGCACCGATTACGCTAACGGCAGATCAAATGCCTGGATTATTCGCGGGTGCTGCCGTGCTATGTTTGGCCTTCTTAGGTTTCGATGCCATTTCAACCATGGCAGAAGAAACAAAAGATGCGCGTAGCACATTACCAAAAGCGATTATTTATACCGTCTTTATTGCGGGTGCGCTGTTTATCATCATCTCTTACAGCGCCCATTTGAGTTATCCATTATGGCAAGACTTTATTCCAAATACCGATATTGCTAGCCTCGCGGTCATGGAAAAAGTCGGCGGCGCAATGATGGCATCTAGCTTTATTACCGCTTATGTCATTGGTGTCTTTGCCTCAGCCATGACATCACAAGCCAGCATTGTGCGTATTTTCTATGCGATGGGGCGTGATGGCGTCTTGCCACGCTCAGTTTTTGCGTACCTGCATCCCAAACTGAATACCCCTGTGTATTCAATCATTTTTGTTGCCATCGCATCACTGCTTTCGCTGGTGCTTTCGCTCAGTATGGTAGCTTCAATGATTAGCTTCGGTGCACTGATTGCATTTACCTTTGTGAACTTGTCCGTGATTAAACACTTCTATATCGATCGCAAAGAAGCGCTTGATGGTAAAAAATTTATCACTTGCCTGATTATGCCGTCGATTGGTGTCATACTCACCCTATGGTTATGGACAAGCCTAGATAAAGAGGCCTTTACTGTGGGCCTGTGCTGGCTAGCGGCTGGTGCATTTTATCTCACATTGCTCACACATGGTTTCAGACGTCGTCCACCCGCAATTTCGGACGATGAGACCAATATGATCATCAATTAGTACCTATACTTTAGTACACGTATGATAATAATGGGGATGCATAATTTCCCCATTATTTTTGTTCTTGCCCATACCGATAGGGCCCTGATAAAGACTGGTTAGAAATGAATAATAAAGTTGCAGATGTCATTTATTTCAACGGTTATATCTACACCGCAGACAAGCAAAACAGTGTTGTAGATGCCATTGCCGTACAAGATGGCTACATTATCGCAAGTGGTACTTCAGAGGAATTACACCAATACGTTGGGCCGGAAACTGAGAGTATCGATTTAGAAGGCAAAATGATGATGCCCGGCATCATCGATGGTCATATGCACCCATTTTGGGGTGGGATCCAGCTATTTGGCTGCCACCTCAACTACGAGTCGCTAACGATTGAGCAGATACTACAACGTGTCCAAGATCATTTAGATAAAGACCCGCGTACCGGGGAAAATGATTGGCTAAAAGTCACAGCTTGGCTACGCCAAGGTATGCTACCGGCAGGTATTGATATGTACCGCGAGGACATGGACAAACTGAAAACCAATCGCCCTGTGGTGCTGTTTTCCAATGACTGCCATACACTGCTAGCAAATAGCCGTGCTTTAGCATTGTTTGGTATTACCAAAGACACCCCTGAGCCACCCGATGGTAAAATTGGTAAACATGCTAACGGCGAACTAAATGGGATTTTAGAAGATGCACCGGCGATGCGTGCAGCAGACAGCATCCCATCAATTCGCGATGACCAAGCCATTGAAGTTGCTGAACTGGTACAAAAAGTGTTAAACCAGCAAGGTGTAACCACCGTAATGGATGCCCGTGTTTCTGAGCAGCAATTAGAAGCCTTTGCTGAACTACAACGTCGCGAAGAGCTGACCGTTCGCTTTCAAGCTGCCCGCGAGATCACGCCAGATGAAACTCCGGATGTCGCCTCAGTTGCAGCCGCTGTCGATAAAGCTGTCGCTTTCGCTAAAAAATGGCACCAAGCTGATTGGACGCCAGCGCCGGGGATCGGCCTGCGAAATATCAAAATGTTTGTCGATGGTGTGATGCAGTTCCCAACAATGACGGCTTCACTGTTACAGCCTTATCGCATCAATATCGGCACCGATGAAGTTCCAAATTGGGTTGAAACAGATAACTATGGCGATTTGTATTTTACTGCTGAAATTCTTGATGAATTGATGGAAAAGATTGCGGCGGCAGGTTATGACCCACATCTACATACAGTCGGTGAAGGTGCCGTTTCTATTGTGCTTGATGCCATCGAAAAAATGCGTGCAGCCCATCCAGAAAAAGATATTCGCCCAGGCCTTGCTCACAATGAATTGGTTCATCCAAAAGATTATGAGCGATTTGCACGCCTCAAAACGATCGCTTGTCTTTCATTCCAGTGGGCTGCGCCAACCCCTGAATTGGCCGCTTTTGAGCGTAACATGCTCGGTGAAGAGCGTTTTGAACAATTAGAGCCTATCGCGAAGTTTATCGATGCGGGTGCTGTGGTCGCCTTTGGTAGTGACTGGCCGATTGATGATTTTGACGAATGGTATGATTTAAAAGTCGCAGCCACTCGCCGTGGACGTGATATCAATGGTAAACCAGCCCCTCGCTTGGATAATGACCGTGATATGACGGTCATTGAAGTCCTTCGTTCAGCCACGATTGACTCTGCCTATGCTCAACACAGAGAAGATGTGATTGGCTCACTTGAAGTGGGTAAATTTGCAGACATGATCGTGCTCGATCGTAACGTATTTCAGATCCCAGCTGATGATATTGAAAATGTGAAGGTATTACGTACGATTATTGGCGGTAAGACCGTCCATATCGCGCAGTAACTTGATATTTCAGCCCAATAATTAAACGGCTTACCGTCTTTCTGTAAGCCGTTCTACAAAGCGTAAACAATTCTTAATCAGCAACACTCTTGTGAAAACCGCTTGCAATCCCCCATCCCTGTCGTTATTATCCGCTCGTTTTTTACCATCTCACACACTGCAAGGAGGAACATCATGACAACAATTCATCACACTCTTTGCGGGCGTACTCAGAAATAGTCTCTCTATCTCTCCAGTTCTTGCCTGCTAAATCACCTTATTTTTTCCTTAAAAATGAGTTAATGACTTATGGGCAATATTATTCATTCTGTCAGCGAACACGTCAGTTATATCGCGACAGAAAATACTTGGATTGAAAGTAAAGCAATCCAACAGTTACAAACAACCGCAGCGCTCCCTAATATGGTTTCCGTGGTAGGCATGCCAGATCTACATCCTGGTCGTGGTTACCCAATTGGTGCGGCATTTTTCTCAACACAACGTTTCTATCCTGCATTGGTCGGTAATGATATTGGCTGTGGAATGAGTTTATTTCAGACCGATATCAAGACCACGAAGTTAAACTTGGATAAGTTTGAAAAACAGTTATCCACAATGCCGGATAGCGCCCCCTTAGAATGGCTCGATGAGCATGTTCCTCATGAAATGAAATCCCATCATTTTATGTCCTCACTCGGCTCGATTGGCGGCGGTAATCACTTTGCTGAATTTCAAATCATCGACAAAATATTTAACGATGAGTCGATTGCACAAAGCGGTTTAAATAAAAAGTGTGCATTACTGCTTGTGCACAGTGGATCCCGAGGATTAGGGCAATCCATATTACGTCAACATGTTGAAAATCATAGCCATAATGGCCTTGAAGAGCATTCAAATGACGCGAAAGCCTATTTAGAAGCTCACCAACATGCATTATCTTTTGCCGAACTAAACCGCCAATTAATTGGCTTACGCATGTTGCAGCAGGTCAAGGCAAAGGGGGAAATGGCCCTTGATGTTAATCATAACTTGGTTGAACCTTGCACGATTAACGGCATACAAGGTTGGCTCCATCGCAAGGGGGCAACCCCTTCTGACAAAGGCATGGTCATTATTCCTGGGTCACGTGGCGATTTCAGTTATTTAGTTCTGCCTCATGCAAGTGAGGTGAGCTTAAATTCACTCGCTCACGGTGCTGGCCGCAAATGGATGCGTACTGAGTGTAAGGGGCGGTTGTCTCACCGCTATACTCCATTGCAGCTATCGCGTACTGCATTAGGTAGCCGAGTCATCTGTGCTAATAAACAATTGATCTATGAGGAAGCTCCACAATCCTATAAGTCGATTGAAACCGTGATTGAAAGTATGGTGGGAGCAGGGTTAATTGAGGTTATCGCACGTTTACGCCCCTTACTCACCTACAAAACCAGTGGGGAGTGTGCATAATGTTATTACAATTTTCTTCTGCACAAGGCCCCGAGGAGTGCTGTATCGCTGTTGAAAAAGCACTGGCTTGCTTTTTTATTGAGGCTAAAAAACGTGAAGTCATGGTCAATACGCTCGAAACGGTTGCATCAAAACATGGCTTAAAATCTGCTTTGGTCGCTTTAGAAGGGCATGGTGCTGAGGAGCTAGCTCAGTTATGGTCTGGGACAATACAGTGGCAATGTCAAAGCCCCTTAAGGCCAAAACATAAACGGAAAAATTGGTTTATTAATGTGATCCGCTTTTCGCCGATTCAAACCATTGAAGAGAGTGATATCGAGTTTGAATTTATAAAGGCTCAAGGTCCTGGCGGGCAGCATGTTAATAAAACCTGCTCCGCGGTAAGAGCAAAACATCTTGCAACAGGGATTAGTGTCAAAGTGCAATCTGAGCGTAGTCAGCATGCCAATAAAAAATTAGCTAAGCAGCTTATTTATTGGCGCTTAAATGAATACCAAGATCAGCAAGCATCGGCATTAAATAAACAACGACATAATGCGCATTATCAAATAGAAAGAGGAAATGCGAACATTATCTTTTCTGGACAAGCATTCAAACGAATTAATTAATTCATTTACAGCCCACCTCCGTAAGGAGGTGGCATTCATTGGATAGATAAAGCTTAAAGTATTTTTTCCGTCAAAAACCATCCGGCAATACTTTCACGCTTTTGTTGGGTAGGTAACACTTCATGAGGGAACTCTTCAGACATAAATACAATCATCCGACCGGCTAAAGGGTCAAGCTGAAATAGCTTATTATCCTGCTGATCATACACGACCAATTCACCCCCATCCCCAGATTTCCATGCTTTGTTCATATAAAGCACAGTCGTCACCTTACGCCGCCCTTGCCCTTGGAAATTATCCACATGCTTTTTATAAAATGCCCCATTAGGATAACGGCAAAAATGGGTTTCAAAATCACGCAATCCCATATAGCACGAGCGATTTAGCGCTTGGCGGATTTCATCCATCTTCGCCATATAACTGGCGATAGGCTCGCCCATTTCAGACTCTAGCCAAATTGTCTGATCACCGCGAATAGCTTTATTGCCATGCAGTGACTCACCGTTACCTATGCGCGCATCATGCAGATTATCAGGAATACAGCCCTTAATAGCCTCTATTTCTGACAGGTTCAAAAAATCATCCCACACATACCAACCCTGTGTAGAAAGAGAATCAATTAGATTATTCAATGACATGATAAATATTAGAAAGGTTATTCGGTATGATTTTATACTTCACTGTGTGGAAAATTTAAAATTAAAAACTTAAATCTTAAAGATTAAACTCTCGAATCAAAGTAACCTACCACAAGATAACGATTTTAAATTAGTGAACCATTTGAAAAACAACGATATTACAAACAAACCCCAAGAGTGCTCACCACTAGGATGAGCACGCCCTAATGAAACCAATGACAATTAACCTATTTTACGCCCTAGTCGAACGCTAAGGCCTCAACCATCAACACGTTCCATGCCCACAAAATGCGGTTTTCCCCATACAAAATTTTAGTGCGGCTGATGCACCCTCTCTATCGTCCTTCGTTGCATACGTAAAACAACTCACAGCTTCTGGGGCTTTTTCAAAACTTGAGATTTGCTCACTCAATAGTTGAGAGGACGATGAAATAAGTTTTGACTCCACCATTTTCTGGTCATCGCGATAGGCGGTAAGCAGTGCAATACGGGAAGATAAATATTGTTCGCTAATATTTGCTAACTGCTCTTGCTGAGCTTTTAATAACGAGTACACCGAATTCACTTCTCGATGAAACTTCTTAATATAAGCCTTAGTTGCATTATCCATAAAATCATGGATGGCAACATTAGTCTCTTTGAGTTCATTTAATTTATTCGAAATATAATTATTATTTTTTAACTCATTTAAACTATCAATATAGTTTTGTAGCTCGGTAGGATCCATTGTTAAATACGCATTGTCATCACGGCTTATATTAAGCGCATTTATAACGTTACTGTAGTGATTATTGAGTATTTCGATATTATTTTTCTGTGTCTGAATCGCAATTTTCGTTGCATTACCTACAGAGAGAAGTAACTCTTTATTTAAACCCGTCTGTTTTGATGTGCCTCTCGCAGACCATGCTGTTAATTTACGCGATAGCGCTTCTATTTTGTTAATTTTTGAATTCACCCCCTTAAAAACATGTTTAATATCTAAAAGCGCCTTATCACACAATTTGGTTTGCCTTCTATAAGCATCAAGGTAATCCAATGTCGTCACCTTTAGTGCAACCTGTACGCTCTCTAAGAACGGGCTATTTACTGGCGTCTTCTCTAATGGTGATGGACTGTTGCTGCTTAACGAGGAAACGCGTTTATCCAATTCAGTGAATCTATCCATTGTTTTCCCGATTGCATGACGTGCCGTAAAGCGCAATTCACTCATTACCGACTCAGGAAACTCGAGATCAAATTTGATCACGCCATGACTAAAGGCCCCAGGGAAAGGCTGTTTACCCCGTTCAAAAGCACGTAGTGATGAGCGGTGATTGGATAACTGTTTTAATATTATTTTATTGGCTTTTTCAATATGATAAATAGCGCTATTAATCCATTGTATTAGTTGTTGGTTTCTTTTATATTGCGCTACATATGGGCTCGTAGTTAGATGATTTATTTCTGTTTCTAATACTCTTAATACAGATTGATTATCACCGATAAATTGATCATAATCCTTTTTTATTGCATTAAACTTATTTTTATAATTAGTTATATCATCTCTATTTACAAAATCCATTTTATTTTCCCTTAGTTTTAAATAAACGTGCTAACTGATAGCAATGCGGAGCGTTAAAAATATATAACTGAGAGGAGAACAAAACAAATTTTAATTTTATATACGTTAATTAAAACCACATAAAGCTATTAATTAATTCGTTTATAATAAAAGTGAAAACTATAAAAATGCCAATTCTAATAGCGAAATTAGAATTGGCATTTATCAATAAACTATAAATTTTCTAACCGTGCATACGATGCAACCAGCCATTTGATCCCTTGCCCTTGAAAAGCAATTTGCAGTCGACAATGCTCACCACTGCCTTCCAAGTTAATAATTGTGCCTTCACCAAATTTCGGATGGCGAACACGTTGCCCCAACGCATACCCTGAATCATTTCGAGTAACGGGTGTGCCAAGGCGTTGGTGATTAACAGGGCGTGATACGGTTGCACGTAAACGCACTTCTTCAACACATTCCGTCGGTAATTCCGCAATAAAACGTGACGGACGGTGATAGACCTCTTTCCCATATAAACGGCGGCTTTCTGCATAAGTTATCGTCAACTTTTGCATAGCTCGAGTGATCCCCACATAAGCCAAACGCCGCTCTTCTTCCAAACGCCCACTTTCATCCATCGACATTTGGCTTGGGAACATTCCTTCTTCCATGCCCACGATAAATACATTCGGGAATTCCAAACCTTTAGCCGAGTGAAGCGTCATCAGTTGGACTGCATCTTGATGAATATCCGCTTGCCCATCTCCCGATTCGAGCGCTGCGTGAGATAAGAAAGCCTGCAATGGCATCAGATCCTGATCTTCATCTTGATAGCTAAAGTCGCGCGTTGCGTTGACTAACTCTTCCAAGTTTTCGATACGCGCTTGTGCTTTTTCCCCTTTTTCTTGCTCATACATTGCACGTAAGCCAGAGTCATTGATCACTCTATCCGTTTGTACATGCAGTGGCATCTCTTGCGTTTCTTTCGCAAGTGCATCCACTAATTCCAAGAAACGTTCAATCGCTGCCGCCGCTCGCCCACCGAGGACTTGCTCACGCAATAAATATTCACAACTTTCCCAGAGTGTCAGTTGTTGATCACGCGCGGTTTGCCGTACCGTATCCAGCGTCCGCTCACCAATGCCCCGCGTCGGTGTATTCACGACTCGTTCAAACGACGCATCATCATTGCGGTTAGCAATAAGCCTTAAATAAGAGAGGGCATCTTTGATTTCTTGGCGTTCGAAGAAACGCTGACCACCATATATACGATATGGCATCGCGCTTTGAATAAGGGCTTCTTCCAGTACACGCGACTGAGCATTACTACGGTATAGCATGGCACAATCTTGCAAAGCTCCCCCATTTTCTTGCCACTGTTTAATACGACTGACAATATAACGTGCTTCATCTAATTCATTGAAAGCACAATAGAGAGAGATTGGCTCGCCATCACCGCCTTCCGTCCATAAATTTTTCCCTAATCGATCACTATTATGTGCGATCAATGCATTAGCGGCTTTCAGAATATTATTCGTCGAACGATAATTTTGCTCAAGACGGATAGTTTCGGCACCGGGAAAATCATTCAAAAAACGCTGAATATTTTCCACTTGTGCACCACGCCAGCCATAAATGGACTGATCATCATCGCCGACGATCATCACTTTACCCGTGTCACCCGCTAACACTCGGATCCACGCATATTGGATACTGTTAGTATCTTGGAATTCGTCGACTAAAATATTGGTGAAGCGTTCGCGATAATGTTGTAGCACATGAGGTTTGTTCAGCCACAGTTCATGGGCGCGTAACAGGAGCTCAGCAAAATCCACTAGCCCCGCACGATCACAAGCTTCTTGATAGGCTTGATATACTTTCAGCCAAGTGCTTTCAACCGGATTACCATAGCACTCAATATGTTGAGGCCGTAGCCCCTCATCTTTTTTGCCGTTGATATACCACATGCCCTGACGGGGTGGCCACTGCTTTTCATCAAGGTTCATCGCTTTTAGCAAACGGCGAATTAACCGATACTGGTCATCACTATCTAAAATTTGAAAATCTTGTGGTAGGCCAGCATCCAGATAATGTTGGCGTAGAAGGCGATGTGCTAAACCATGGAACGTTCCTATCCACATGCCACCTTCACTTGAGCCAATCAATTGATTAATACGGTGGCGCATTTCTGCCGCCGCTTTGTTGGTAAAGGTCACCGCCATAATCGAAAATGGCGATGCATGCTCAACCGCCATTAACCAAGCAATCCGATGTACTAACACACGCGTTTTACCACTACCCGCTCCCGCAAGTACTAATAAGTTAGTGCGTGGTGCAGCAACCGCTTCACGCTGTTTGTCGTTAAGGCCTTCGAGCAGATAAGAAACGTCCATAATTACCATCAAAGCAGAACAGTGGCGATGACCACTGTATTTTTATACAGAAAAATGATTATACCAGTGACAATAGAGAAGCCAACTGAGAAATTTCAACATGCGGCAATAAGCGGACATCTTTTTCTTCCATCAGCGTCTTATTGTCGACATTGATCCAACAAGCTTGCATACCACTGCGGATCGCACCTTCGACATCAGTCAGCAAATTATCGCCAACATGCAAAATGGCATGAGGCTCCAGTGCTAACTTTTGAGCGGCTAACCGATACATATCACAATAGGGTTTCGAGCGCCCATCCGGGCCAGCTTTTAATACAAACTGAAAATATTGCCCTAATCCACACGCATCAGGCTCTGCATTACCGTTAGTAATTGCTACCAATGGCAATTTTTTGGCTAACTGAGTGAGTGTTTGGTGAGTGGATTCAGGAACATCGATTTGATTACGCCAATAAGTAAAATGAGCCATGAGGTCATCCGCCCCTTTTTGCGCGTCTTCACGGCTGTACCCATAGTGGCAAAACATCATTTTCGATGATAACCAACGCCAACGCGTGATGTCATGGCAAATATCAGGCTCTTGCTTCGCCACAATATTGCGAAAAGTGTATAAGTCATCATGGGTAAAATGATTAAACTGCGCATCATATTCACGGACAAAACGTAACACTTCTTCTTCTGTTTTATCAATGACCGGATGGTTGTCATACAATGTATCATCTAAGTCAAACGTAATGGCCTGAATAGGTGATAACGGACGGTAAAAATGCATTAAGGTTTCTCCCTTTTTGCTCTGGGATGAGCCACATCATAAACATTAGCCAGATGCTGGAAATCTAGGTGTGTGTAGATTTGTGTCGTCGATAAATTTGCATGACCGAGCAACTCTTGCACACCGCGTAAATTACCACTTGATTCAAGGATATGTGTTGCAAATGAGTGACGCAATTTATGAGGGTTAATGTGGCTATTAACCCCTTGTTTGATCCCCCATTGCTCAAAGCGCTTTTGAACATTACGGTTAGATATGCGTTTACCACTCTTTGTAGAGATAAAAACGGCACCATCTTCCGGCTCGTACAGCTCTCGCATTTCTAACCAACGCTTTAACCAGCTCACTGCGGTTTTGCCTAATGGGATCTTACGCTCTTTACTCCCTTTCCCCATCACTCTGACCTCACCCATCGCGAGGTCTAAATGACGAACATCTAACCCAACCAATTCAGATAAACGTAACCCCGCACCATACATCACTTCTAACATTGTCCTATCACGGACCACCAGCGGGTCGCCGCTTTCCATGCTCAGCAACTTTGAAACTTCATCCACATCCATATTTTTGGGTAAACGTTTTTTGGCCTTTGGTGCATGGACGGCAGTCACTGGATTTGCAGAAAGCTTATCTTGTTGCACCATCCAATCACAGAAACTCCGCAATGCCGATAAACGTAATGCCATACTGGCAGCTTGTAAGCCTTTACGACGACTTTTTGCTGCCACGTTGCGCGCTTTCGTGGCATCTAATTGGCGCCATTCGCTGACGTTCATTTCATTCAGCATCTCTACGACCACCGTGAGTTGACGGCGATAATTAGTGATAGTGACAGGGCTGAGCCTACGCTCAATTTGTAAATAACGTAAAAATGCTTCGACTTGGATCATCAGCCCTTGTGGCTGGGGGGTTATAGGCGCTCTATCCATCGGCAAAGTAACCTCGGTAGAATTTGAGCCACTTTCTCTAACATAACCGTTCCCATACCCTGTTGATAGTGATCTCGGTCGCGACTCGTAAATATCACCATGCCAGACTCCCCATGATGACCAAATAGTGAGATAGCCACTGACGCCACATTCATGGCATCAGGCAGTAAAAGTTGTATTTCAGGGCCGTTTAAATGGCCTAAATAGTGGGTCTTATCACCGAAACGCTGAATACGAATCGACTCAAATGCACGTCGAGACACGACAAGTGCTTGGGCATCAAGCGGAGCAGATAGCCGCCAGCAATCACTAAATAGACGCACAGATGCCCCGGATAGACCTAATTTTTTCGCCCAGCGATTCAAACTGTTTAACATGTCACTCAGGCTCTGCGCCATTGACATCTCAATCACTAAATACAGCAATTCATCAAATAGTTGACCGTTTTCATGAGCCTGTTCAACCATGAAACAGATATCTTGTTCGAGTTGTTTGATTTTCAAACGTTGACGGTTCATGACGGCTTCAGGGAGCGAAATGGCTCCCTGAATAGCATGTGGGATTGTAAGCTGTTCAATAAGCGAGGCATTACGGATAAAGAAATCTGGCTGTTCCTGTAAGTAACGCACCACTTGGCTATCATCAATTTGATAAGGGCTGTCTAGTGCTACTTCCGGTTTATCCATTATAACCTCTTGATAATTGAATAAAGCTTAGAGCTGGATCACACCATCATAAACATGACTGGCAGGGCCTGTCATATATAACGGAGTGCCTGGACCATTCCAACTTATGTCGAGTGAGCCACCCGGTAAATCAACTTTTACCTGATTAGCCAGTAACCCTTGCTGAATGCCAATCGCGACCGCCGCACATGCACCACTGCCACAGGCTTGTGTTTCGCCGGCACCACGTTCAAACACCCGCAAACGGATATGGTGAGCACTGACGATTTCCATAAAACCAACATTGGTTCGCTCAGGGAAACGTTCATGGCTCTCCAATACAGGGCCTAAAATTTCCACTTCCGCCGTTTTGACGCTTTCAACTTGGATCACACAATGGGGATTGCCCATTGAAACAACACCACATAACACTGTACGTTCTAAAGCGCGAATAATATAGGTCTTTTCCGCTTTGATGGCGCGAAACGGTACTTTCTGAGGCTCAAACTCCGGCTCTCCCATGTTCACGCAAACATCGTCATTTTCATTGATTGTCAATACCATACGTCCAGATTGGGTACTGACCTTAATCTTTTGTTTATTTGTTAGCCCTTTCAAACGCACAAAACGAGCAAAACAGCGGGCGCCATTCCCACATTGTGCGACTTCACTGCCATCTGCATTAAAAATGCGGTAATGGAAGTCTAAATCAGGATCATAAGGCGCCTCAACTAACAGTAATTGGTCAAAACCAACCCCAGTATGTCTATCAGCAAGACGGCTAATCAACTCAGGAGAAAAGTAAACATTCTGAGTGACACCATCAACAACCATGAAGTCATTACCTAAGCCATGCATTTTAGAAAATTGCATATTCCGCTCCATCGCAGCAGCTTATTGTTGGTTTGAGGTCGACACTCGCGAATCTGCCGCTGTGCTATTTTGTGTTTCATCAGATGATTGTGATGATGTCGCCTTATCTTCTGGTGGGAAATAAAGAGGGCCTTTTAAGCCACAACCAGAAAGAGTGAACAAAATAATAAGCGCAGAGAGTCCAACTAAACTTTTTTTCATTATATTTCGCCTGTAAAACTAACTTGTGACGTCTGAATAAGGTAACAGATTAACAGGGCTGCCTTTGCAAATCACTATTGTTCATCAATTGAGTCGTGATTTTGTTCCCCATCCACAATAGCATAATGCTTAAAAGGGGAGCCACCAACAAATGTTTTAACTGCCATCATGGAAAATCAGAGGGTACCGGTACATTTCTACCGTCAATTGACCCCCATTGATGTTCACACCTATAATTTCCACTAGCGAATGATTTAAACAAATAGGGAACTAACCGTGAATGATAGTGAATTTCACCAACTTGCCGACCAAATGATGGCTTCAATCGAAGAGCATTTGGATAATTATGACGGCGATGCGGATATCGATTGTGAAACGAATGGTGGCGTAATGACGCTCAGTTTTGAAGATGGCAGCAAAATCATCATCAACCGACAAGAACCTTTCCACCAAATTTGGCTCGCCACGAAACAGGGGGGCTATCACTACGATTATAAAGATAACGACTGGGTATGCGACCGTTCAGGCCAACGTTTTACAGATATGCTTGCACAGGCGATTGCTACACAAAGTGGTGAACCTTTCGCATTTTAAAGGCTCATTAATAGTAGTGTGCGCGATGATGAGGTGATGACTCAAAATGCTCTGAGTGTGTCATCTCATCTTTTTCGATATCGAAGGGCCAAGTGCCTCCCGAAAAGGGGATAACTTGGCTTTTGCCTTGATGGTTTACGATTTGATAAAACTGTGGCAGGTTAAAATTAATAAAGCTTGCACCGTATGTGAAGCGATCATGAGATGAGGAGTAGAAGCGGCTCACATCACGCACCAACTCTTCTTTAGAGCCTTCACAATGTGAGTAGATCTCAACACGGTTGGCTTCATCCAACACATAAATATTAAACCCTGTGTTATCCGCTGTATTCTCAAAGAAAAACTGTACGATCCCTTCACTTGCATAACCATCGACAACCGCTGGTAAATGGTTGTTCTCTTTCGCATTGAGTTTTACTGGCCAACCATGGAGTTTGTTATGCGAAATAGCGCCATAAAACTCCACCGCATTTTCGAGCTTCTGAACAGAGACGTTTAAGCGTTCAAAGAACAAGCCCCATGTCTGTCCGGCAATGCGCAGGGCTTTGAAACGCCCCGGATCATTACGGTTACTTGATAAACGCAAATCAATACACTCTGACACTAATTGCTGCACACGCGTTCTGACTAGCCCACGCAAATGCTCACTGTAGCAGAACACCTCTACAGCGTCTGGTGGCGCGGCATCTTGGTGCATCTTACCTAAAATGGTTTTAAGTGCTTCTAACATGCACTGCTCGCCACTAAAGTGAAGCGTTCTCACCTCATTCCATGAGTTGCGATACAGCAAATCAATACTGCCGATAAGACAACGCTGCTCTTGACCAAAGCTAAAGACATCTAATTTTCTAAAATCAAAATGCACAACTTGATTCGAATAAACTTGGGTGGGGTCTTGCTCTAAATTGACAATGATAGCCAAATGGCGAATTTCACAGGGGCTATATAATGCTTTGGGCGTCGGTGCTGGTAGGCGTATCGGGAAGTGCCCTGATACGTCATGCATCAACTCCAATAATTTCTTCTCATCACACTGAGATTGCCCATGATGCATATACACCTGAGTATTTTCGGTCAATAACCCATTAAAATAAGCCCATGCGACGAGTTTATTTAAATAACGGTTATATTCGAGCGGCTGATGACCAATAATGGTTTCAATATACGGAGCTTGGTTATATAAGTACCAACCACTACGATTCGCACGACCCGGCGGAACATAAATAAATGTGAGGTGTTGCTCACTAAGATCCGGTGATATTTGTGGGTTCACTAACGTCACTTTACCCGGTAGCGCTTCAAACGCTGCGTATAACTTACGCGTCAATACGCCAATATCTTGTGGGCTAGCACTGACGCTTAAATTATTACGACGCGCAAAACGGATTAAATTACGATAGCTTTGCATCATCGTATCGAGTAATTCATTGTGTGCTTCACGAACTCGTTCAATTTTCCATTGACTACGCGAATCTAACATCGCTAAGCGTTCAGCACCCCATCCCCATGATTCAACTAACTGAGATAGCACATCGCGTCGCCAGCCAGAGCATTCATTTTCTGTATCTTTAGATAATTTTTCACAGACTTTGAGGTAGAAACAGCGGCGGATTAAATCAAGACGGGTGGTATCATTTATTTCAATTAAATAACGGGTGACACGTTCTAACATCAAACAATACGAGTCTAGACCGTAACAAACTATCTCACCCGCATGAAGATGCCGTTTAAATTCTAATGCTAATAACTTACCTTTTGGGTAATCCCACGAATAAGACTCGAGAAGTAAACTTTTTAAGACGGCTTTATAAGGGGAATCGACACTCTTATATAATTGCCATAAGCTAGCCCCGAAATATTCGGCCGCTGACAACTCCCCTAACCCACCGAGATCGAGCCATTCATTTGGCGTCAATACACCTTGTGCATAAAGCGCCATAACATATTCATCGTAATGATGCTCTTCTTCAACTGGCACCATAGTCCATAACAATCTTTTACCTGCCATACGTACTGCGGTGCGGTAAAATTCATCCAGCAATAAAATATGTTGTGTTGAACCACAATCTTCCCCACCGATATGCCCGCTAGCATGATGGCGAAAACGGTTTTCATCGATTAAGAAGACTGTCACATCAATGCCTAAAGAAGCTGCCCACTGCTCGATTAAGGTACATTTTTTTTGTAGCAGGCGTTTCTCTTCGTTATCTAACCATGAGGGATGGCAGACCCAGATATCAATATCGGAGCATTGGCTTTGGCCAACTGAGGAGGTGCTACCCATCGAGTAAATTCCCGTTATCGGTAACTCACCATTCGCTTTTTCTGCGTTGGGAAGATACTTGCCAAATTGGGATAACCAAAGTTTTTGGTCATTGTCGGGGGTGAAGAAGCAAACGCCATAAGGGACATTCCCTTCGATATAACCCGGTATCATAGGGTGATGATAATGAAACAAGACAGGCAGCAGGCTGTAAACCTTACAAAAGGTTTCATCCATTGACGCTGTCGCGCGATCTAACCGAAGTTGGTTTATCGCATCAAGTCTCTGCTTTAAAGTTTCAATATAGAGATACAAGGGATACGCCTGGCTGAATGAACTTAACAACAAATCTGGGTAAAACCCAGCACCCAACAGATAGAAATATATTTAAAATTTTTTTCAAATGAATTGTCGGAAACGTGATCAATTTAACACCTTGCAGCAAAAGGGTAAAGTAGATCACATAATTTTATCTGTGTATTTTTGATACAAATTAATTTTCAACATATTGTATAAAAAGGCTTTTTATTTTTTATAACCCCCGAATATCCCTTGTTTATCAATGGAATAATAACAAATTGTTCGTTCGTTCAAAAAACATACATCCAGCGCCTATTTCAAATCTAATTCGCATTGCGCCTATGCTTGAACGCTTCACCACTAGATTGACGTAAATTGAAACTTTTTTACTCCCTGCACAGCACAAATAGCTAAAAAAATAGGGATGGCACTCTCTGTTTACGATGGCTCCCTCTTATTTATCTCAATCATAAAGAGAAGATTTTTATGAATAATGCGCTCTATAAACGGAGGGGTTAGGAGGCCCTAACTGGAAAACCCATCGCTAAAATGTTAAAACTAGGGATAATTGTATGGTTAATCTATGGCAGTTTATGCCTGAGAAAGCAGCGAAATGACATCAACGAATATTGTCCGTATTGCAACACGTAAAAGCCCTTTAGCTCTGTGGCAAGCTTACTTTGTTAAAGAGAAGCTAGAGCAATTTCATCCAGGCTTACAAGTTGAGCTAGTTCCCATGGTCACTAAAGGCGATATCATTCTAGATACGCCACTCGCCAAAGTCGGCGGTAAAGGCCTCTTTGTTAAAGAGCTGGAGCTTGCCCTGCTGGAAAAACGGGCCGATATTGCCGTTCACTCAATGAAAGATGTTCCCGTTGAATTCCCTGAGGGCCTAGGGCTGGTGACAATTTGTGAACGTGAAGATCCCCGCGATGCTTTCGTGTCTAATCAATATGATAGTCTTGATGCGCTACCTGCGGGCAGTGTCGTTGGTACATCCAGCCTACGCCGCCAATGCCAATTAAGGGAACTACGCCCTGACCTTGTTATCCGTGACCTACGAGGTAATGTTGGTACGCGTCTCTCAAAGCTGGATAACGGGGAATATGATGCCATCATTTTGGCTGTCGCTGGGCTGAAACGGTTAGGTCTAGAAGCGCGAATTCGTACAGCATTAGCACCAGAGCAATCTCTGCCCGCAGTTGGGCAAGGTGCGGTGGGCATCGAATGCCGCCTAGATGATGAACGCACTCGCCAACTACTTGAAAAGCTTAATGATGATAATACTTCTGCCTGTGTGCTTGCTGAACGTGCAATGAACATGCGCCTTGAAGGCGGCTGTCAAGTGCCTATCGGTAGCTATGCAATTTGGCAAGATGGACAAATTTGGCTACGTGCACTAGTTGGCGCGCCTGATGGCAGTCAAGTTATCCGTGGAGAACGTTTAACCACACCAGAGCAAGCCACTCAAGCAGGTATCTCCCTCGCTGAGGAGCTGCTTGATAAAGGTGCTCGTGAAATACTGGCGGAAGTTTACCAAGGAAATCCGCCAGCATGAAGGTATTAGTCACTCGGCCGGAGCCTGCTGGCTCTGAGCTTGTTGCTGCCATCAAAGCAAAAGGGGCAGAAGCATTCGCTTTGCCACTTATTCAGGTGGGGCCGGGGGCTGAATTAGACTTACTCGGATCACGTCTTCAACAGCTCACTCAAAATGATTTAGTTTTTCTTTTATCTAAAAATGCGGTCTGGTATGCAGATTTAACCCTTAAACAAGCGGGACGCAACTGGTCAGATAAGTTATCCTATTATGGGATCGGTCGTTCAACTGGTCAGTATTTTGAGGCGCTAACAAACAAAATGATCCGCTGGCCTGAGCATGGCGAAACCAGCGAAGCATTGCTAAGCCTTCCTGAATTACAGTTTCTTGAAGGGAAACGTGCGCTGCTCTTACGGGGCAATGGTGGTAGGGAACTCCTCGCCTCTACGTTACGGTCTAGGGGAGCGCAGGTGGAATATTGCGAATGTTATACAAGACACCCTGTTTTGTATGATAAAGCAGAGTTTAATCAACAATGGGTTAATAAGGGCATTACAGATATTGTTATCAGTAGTGGTCAAATGTTAGCCTTATTAAATGAATTGATCGCTGAAAATACAAAAGCATGGTGGTTTAATCGCCGTTTATTGGTTGTCAGCGAACGGATTGCAGACCAAGCTCGCCAAATTGGCTGGCAACAGGTCTGTGTGGCAAATAGCGCAGATAATAATGCTTTATTAGAAGCATTACTCTCAACCGACATGGGATGCTAATTTATGACGGAACACAATAAATCTACCGAAACGGTCAACAACGATACTGTCGCGGATACCCCAAACAACCGCCAAACTAAGCCGTCTTCGGAGCAAAAACGTTCTGGTCTCATCGGTAGTGCCATCGCTATCGCTATTATCATCGCTATCGGCGGTGGTATTTATTATTTTACTCAACAAAGTAATACACAACTCGCTAATGAAAATAGTGAGTTAAAAAAACAGTTGAGTGAATTAATTGAACAACAAAAGGCGGATAGGCAACGTTTAGATTCTCTGGTCGCTTCTCAGTCAGCACTAAGCTCACAAGCTCGCGAGTATGAAGATCAACTAAACCGCCGTATGCAAGAGCTACAAGCGCACGTCAATGCATTATCCAGTTCAGACGTAAAAAGCTGGTTACTGGCGCAAGCTGACTTTATGGTCAAAATGGCAGGCAGAAAATTGTGGAATGATCACGACCCAGTTACTGCCGCCGTACTTTTGAAAAGCGCCGATTCCAGCCTTGCAGAGATGAATGATCCTAGCCTTTTGGATATTCGTAAAGCGATTAAAAATGATATTGCTAGCTTAGCGGCTATCAACCAAGTCGATTACGACGGTATTATTCTACGTTTGAACCAGTTAAGTAATGAAGTTGACAACTTGCGCCTAAACGATATCAATAGCGGTGATGCCAAAGTTGATGATGACGAACAGGTCTCCGGTGATATTGCCGACTGGAAACAGAACTTATCACGCAGTTGGAAAAGCTTTACCAGTGATTTTATTACTGTACGTGCTCGTGATGGCTCTGAAGCGCCACTGCTTGCGCCAAATCAGGACATCTATTTACGTGAAAACATTCGTTCTCAATTACTCATTGCTGCACAAGCGGTTCCTCGCTATCAAGAAGAGACCTATAAGCAATCTTTAGAGCAAGTCTCTACTTGGGTACGTGCCTATTTTGATGTGAATGCACCGGCAACCAAAGCTTTCCTTGCTGAAGTTGATGAGTTACTTAATCAATCAATCGACACTGAAATGCCTGATACATTAGAAAGTCAGCCAAAACTTGAAAAAGTTATGCAGGCACGTGTTCGTAACCTACTTGCCCAATCAGAGGAAAGTGCAAAAGCGTCAGCAACCCCCGCAGTAAAGGAGGAAAAACAACCTTCTGAAACTGAGGCTAAACCCGAAAAATCAGAAAGTTCGGTCGTTACAGCACCAACTAATGAGCAGAAGGGGTAATTATGATTAAAGTATTCATCCTCTTTATTGTTCTGATCGCAGGCATTATCTTAGGGCCGCTATTAGCCGGTCACCAAGGCTATGTCTTCATCCGTACAGATAATTATGACATTACGACCAGTGTCACCAGTTTAGTTCTGTCTTTTATATTACTACAATTCGTATTGCTCTTTTTAGGTTGGTGCTATCGTCGTTTTATCAGCACAACCTCTCGGACTAAAGGCTGGGTGAGTGGTCGTAAGTACCATAAAGCGCACTCGCAAACCCAAAAAGCCCTCTTAAAGCTAGCTGAAGGGGATTTCGATCAAGTCGAAAAGTTGATGAGTAAGCATGCTGACTTCTCTCAACAGCCTGTTATCAACTACTTACTGGCTGCTGAAGCCGCGCAACAGCGTGGTGATGAATACCGAACTCACCAATATCTCAATAGAGCCGCAGAAGTGGCTGGCAGTGATCAACTGCCTGTAGATATCAGCCGTGTTCGTATTCAATTAGCGGAAGATGAGGTCTATGCGGCTCGAACTGGCATCGACAAACTTCTTGATCAAGCCCCAAGACACCCTGAGATTTTACGCCTTGCCGAGCAAGCCTATCTACGTTCTGGCGCTTATCAAGCACTGATTGAGCTACTGCCTGTCATGGCAAAAGTCCAGCTGCACAGTGAAGATGAGTTAGAAGCCTTAAAGCTCAAAGCTTATAAGGGGTTAATGAACCAGTGTATGGCAGAAAACGGTAGCGAAGGTCTTAAAGATTGGTGGAAAGCACAGCCGCGTAAAATTCGCCATGAAATCGCATTACAATCTTTCTTAGCTGAACATTTAATTGAATGTAATGACATGGAAAGCGCTGAGAAAATTATTATTGATGGCTTAAAGCAACAATATGATGAGCGCTTATTACTGTTAGCCCCAAGGCTACGTAGTGATAAACCAGAGCAACTGGAAAAAGTGTTAAAACAGTTGGTTAAACAATCTGGAGCTACGCCATTACTCAATAGCACAATGGGGCAAATCGCCTTGCAGCATGCGCAATGGGAACACGCGGAGTCTTATTTCAAAGCAGCATTAGCACAGCGTTTCGATGCACACGACGCCGCTTGGCTAGCCGATGCGCTAGATAAGCTACATAAAGCCGAAGAAGCTGCAAAAATTCGCCAAGAAGCGTTGCTACATTCACTGAAGAAAGATCGAAGTTAATAACCGTAGCAATAAATATTTATAATAAAAAAGCTCCGTTCATATGCGGAGCTTTTTATTTGTTATTATTCCTTCTAAAAAGAATCATAGTTAATTGAATATTTTTTATTAACCATCTTATGATTAATAGTCAACCTACTTATTAAACCCATCTAAAAAAGAACTTAACTGTGCATTATGAAATTAAAAGCGCACAAATAAAGCTGAAAAATAATTGATTTTCGCATAACATCAAACAAAGCAACTGTTGTTCTGTAATATATCATTTACATAGTGTATAAATAATACATTGCCTTTGATTTAACCGGACTCAGGATATCTACATGAATGTAATTAAAACTATTTGGTGCTGGATTATTGCAACCCCAAATCGACTGCAAATATTTTTTGATCTTTTACTTCTCATTTTGTCACCCTTTGTTTTTATCACGATTATCGGTTTCAATACCGTTGATTTAAACAAAGACATCTTCATCATTACATTCATTATTCTTTGCTATACCTACATTACTCGTTGGTTTAGCAAATGGTTCTGTAACAGAAAAAATTAATCTAATGTATGATGTGAACTGATTTCCTCAAGCAACAAAATACGGTTCAAGAGGGGATCAGTTTTGGCTGATGAGTTCGCATGCAAAAAAAAACACCTGCCAACAATGACAGGTGTAAATATACAATCAGGTCTACAGACGGATGGTGCCTCACTCAACGTTTCGTCCATGGGTTGATGAGAAGAGGATGAGCTCTTGTTCATCTATATTGGACAATAGGCACCGATAATCGGCTTTGCATCATTCCTAGGTTTATGAAGCATTGCTATCATAATGAGTGGAATGAGCATCTACATAATAAGTAATGCAGGATGCGTGCCAACTTTTCCAAAACAGAAATATGGCTATTTTTTATCCCGTTTTTTTTAGCAAGCCTGCGAGATGACATCGTTTTTTTCAAATATCCACTATTTTAGCCAGCGATACTCGCTATCCATCATGACGACAGCCCGACTTCGCTGTCTCAATTCAGAGACACCAAATAACTATTAGTTATTTATTCATATAAATCATGATGTTATATGTCTCCATTTGGAGACAGCAAAATATAGCTTTGTATCTATTTTACGACATCAACTATTATCAATGAAAAATAACCAATAAAAGCAATTAATTAGAGATAGTTTATTCCCCAAAAATAGCACGTCCAGTCTGCATTTAAAAACAGTGAAAAACATAGGGAAGTAAACAACATTTCAGGTCGAGGGATAATGACCACACAACAATCAAGTGCGAAAGATTAGATAAGCTAGGAGAGGAAAAGGATTGATTCCGCCGATAATGGGTATGCGCTAAAAAGCAAAAACCCCGCTTATTCAAAGCGGGGTTTTCTAAATTTGGTCGGCGAGAGAGGATTCGAACCTCCGACCCACTGGTCCCAAACCAGTTGCGCTACCAAGCTGCGCTACTCGCCGATACTATTTGAATTTTCTTCACTCTTTTCGTGGTGCGAAAGGGGGGACTTGAACCCCCACGTCCTGAGGACACTAACACCTGAAGCTAGCGCGTCTACCAATTCCGCCACCCTCGCAATGTCACAAAAGAATGGGGTGGCTAATGGGACTCGAACCCACGACAACTGGAATCACAATCCAGGGCTCTACCAACTGAGCTATAGCCACCATAACTTCACTTTATTCAAAGCGTTGCTATTATACTACATACAACATTGTCTTGCCAACCGTAGCCGCACGCTAATTTAATGGCGCGCCCGACAGGATTCGAACCTGAGACCTCTGCCTCCGGAGGGCAGCGCTCTATCCAGCTGAGCTACGGGCGCTTAACGCCGTTGCGGGTGTGGATAGTACGGATTTAATCACTCCCTGTCTAGTCCTTTTTTCAATAAAAATATCGATTGCTTGCCTTTTGCTCGTTTTGTCGATAAAGAGAGCATTTTTCCTCTCTTTATCACGAAAATGTTAAATAAAAATATCATCAAGAGTGGATTGTACTATCACCTTTACCACGATTGATGATCCGGAGCAAAAAGTACAGGATAGACACTACCGCTAAAAAGATAGCGCCAACAATTAACGATAACCGCGTCTCAGGGTTAATCGCCATCCCTACCAACACACAAACTAAAAACAGTAAGGTGGCATAGTTCACCCAAGGAAATAAAATGGATTTAAATGGGTGTTGAGCTAGCTTATCTTTGTTTTGCTGACGAAAGCGGAGCTGACTAGTCAAAATAACCAACCAAGGCACCATACCGGGTAGAACGCTCGCACTATAGACATAAACAAAGACTTTCTCTGAGTCAGGAATAATATAATTTAAACTTGAGCCGACTAATAGGCACAGTATCGTGAAGCCAACACAGCGCGCTGGCACGCCATTACGTGTGAGTTTCAATAATGAAGGTGGTAGTTGCTTGTTTTGAGCTAACGCATACAGCATTCGCCCTCCACTGTACATGCCACTATTACAACCGGACAACGCGGCAGTTAGTACGACAAAGTTAATGACAGCCGCCGCCGAAACAATACCAACTTTCGCAAAGGTCAGTACAAATGGGCTACCTTGTTGACCAACTTCAGTCCAAGGGAACAAAGTCACGACAATAAAAATGGCGCCGACATAAAAAATTAAAATACGCCATAGAATATTATTGATCGCCTTTTTCAACGTAACCTGTGGATTTTTAGCTTCACCGGCGGTGATCCCCACTAGCTCTACCCCTTGGTAAGAAGCGACAACAATACATAATGCAAACAGGAACCCTTTCCAACCCCCCGCAAAAAAACCGCCATGCTCTGTTAAATTACCAAGGCCTATTGGCTCAAAATGGTTACCGATCCCAAGGAATATTAGCCCTAAGCCGATTAAAATCATGACAACAATAGTTGTCACCTTTATCATCGCAAACCAAAATTCTAGCTCACCATACAACCTAACCGCCGCAAGGTTCGCTAAGGCCACCAAGATAACGGCGGTTAAGGCAAATACCCACTGAGGTGCATCGGGGAACCAATAGGAAGCATAAGAGCCGATGGCGGTGATCTCTGAGATACCTACAGCCACCCACATAAACCAGTAGCCCCACGCCGTTAAACATCCCCAAAATGGGCTTAAATATTTATAACCAAAGGCAGCAAAAGAGCCTGTCACAGGCTCTACAAACAACATTTCCCCCATTGAGCGCATAATAAAAAAGACAAAAATGCCTGCAATAATATAGGCTAACAATACTGAAGGACCTGCCCACTTTAAGGTGCTCGCTGATCCCATAAAAAGGCCAACACCGATTGTTCCACCTAGTGCAATCAGCTCAATATGACGTGCCTCTAAGCCTCGCTGTAGCCCTTGCTGTGAATTCTCCATAAATTCCCCTGTCGTAACAAAAAAGATAAATCATGGCTTATGAGTATTTATAGTAATAAGCACAATCAATATTCATAAAAAGACTGTTTTATCAGTCGAAAAAAATGACATATTCCAGTGTTTGAACCGAAAGCTCGTAACTTACATGTATTTTTGATGAATTATAGAAATAATTGAAGAAAGAGACCAGAAGTAACGTTTATGTTATTAAAGGGAGGTGAAAATTGACAAGATGGTGACATGTCACAGCGCAATAAAGGTAACTTACGCCGTGACATGCTATGCAAAACTACAGCTTGCCGCCATAGTAGTAAGCTAAAAATTTCAACAATTTAAACTGTCTTTTAATGCGGGTCGGCTGAGATAATAAGCGATATAACCACTCTAATCCTAAATTTTGCCAGACTTTAGGGGCGCGTTTTACGTGCCCAGTAAAGACATCGTAAGTGCCACCAACGCCCATATAGAGTGCATCTGGGTAAACTTTTCGACAATCGCGCATTAAGATCTCTTGCTTGGGTGACCCCATCGCGACTGTTACAATTTTTGCGCCGCTGGCTCGAATTCGCTCAAACAGAGCATCTCTATCCTCTGCCGTAAAATAGCCATTTTGTGAGCCAACAATATTCACATTCCACTGCGCTCGTAGCTTATTCTCTGTTTGCTCAAGGATCTCCGGCTTACCACCAACTAAAAAAACAGGCGTGCCTTCTTTCCCTGCGCGTTCCATTAACGCTTCCCAAAGATCAGCTCCCGCTACACGAGAGACTTGCGCTTGAGGGTATTTACGGCGAATAGCGCGCACAATACTGATACCATCTGCATAGAGATATTCCGCTTGCCCAAGCAACGTATTTAATGCCGCATCCTTTTCTGCTGTCATCACTTTTTCAGCATTGATAGCCACCAGCGTACCTGATTTTGTTTCACCGTCTGCAAATAGGTGATCCAGAAAATGCGTCATATCTTTGAAGCCCCATATTTGGTGGCCTCTGATACTATATTGTGGAATAGATTGCTGTTCCATAATGCTCCTTTAGCGGTCTCCGCGACGTTGGCTTCCTAAGTAAGAAGCTGTTTTTGCCCGAATAAGCCCCGCACTTTCAAATAACCAGTACAGTAATTTCGCCAGAATCAAACAAAGTCCGAAAATGAGGCAGAAAAAGACTACGCGTGACACGAAGGAGTCGACCCCTTCACGTGCTAACACAATGATGTTAAAAATAGCCCCAAAGCAAAAAGCTTGCATAATGGCGGCTTTATAGCGATTTGACTCTTTTAGGCTCATGCCGTAGATCCAGTCAAACCATTTAATGATTAACCCAACCACAATCGCACCGAGTAGGATAAATGGCACGCCCCCCATCACCACTAATGAACCAATCAATGTAGGCGAAATTGCCAATCCAGAGTGGTTATTGAGCACTTCCCAAGTAAAGTAGTTTGCTGAGTTCAGTACCGTGTCAGGTCGCTCAGGCCATAACCACGATGGAATGAAGACATAAAAATCACGCACAATAGGCGCCAAACCTTGGAATTCTATCTTGTCATAGTGACTCAACAATAGAGCAAGATTTTCCCATGGTGAGAAGGTATCTCGGGTCAGATATAAGAAGGTATAAAACGCCTCTGCACCACTCACATCAAGGCCATAGCGTTTTAACGCTAGCCAGAACATACCGATAATACTCGCGACACCTGCCGCCACTAGCATCCAAAGTGTGATCCACCTTCTGACGATACCAATAAACAAAAATAGGGCGAATGCAATAATGATATTGGCTCGCGTTCCGCCAACAATCACATACGTCAGAAAACCGAATGCAACGGTACTGACGAGAAAGAAAAGCCAGCGTTTTTGTGATGGTCGCAAGAAGTACACAATCAACATTGCAGGGATAAAGAAGTAGAAAAAGCGCTTTAGCGCGACCCCTGAAACCTGACTGGAGAATATTTGGCTATACGATTTAAGTTTGAACAGTAAAAAACCATTCTGTAAGAAAAAGATCCCTACTGTCACCACCGCAACCGCAATCAACAATAAGCAGGTTAGGTTCGTTTCCACTTTATTCATGGTGAAGAGCGGTCGCTTAGCAGTGGTCGCACTTTTGGTTAGGCGTGTTTTATAAGCAACATAATAAATAGCATAAAAACTGGTTGCCGCCAGTTGAGCGTAGAGCAAGTACTCAGCCGGAACAACTGCCACATCAAATTGGAAAACCAAAGCACAAGTCAGCGGAAAACCAAAATAAAATGTCAGTAAATACAACAGCGAAAAGAAAATATTAAAATTAAAACGTACACGTCGAAACTCTGTGTAGAGCAGTGTTCCGATAAAGATAATGGAGATTAGATAGACAAGCGATAAGCCCCCTAACTCGGCTAAGGTCATGCCTGCTCCTCCGCAACACCTAAAATCGTTTTCCAACCATCCGTAAAGTTAGGGGCAAAAAAATCGATATGTTGTTTATCCAGCAACGTCATTTGCCGCTGAGCCTCATCAACAAGGCCTAACGATAGCTCATCGCCATAGAAAAAGACGGGCACATTCTGTGCCGTTAAATCCTGCCAAAAGGTATTTTGTCGGCTGATCACAAACGGGATACCAAACTGGATCAACAGGCACAGCGTTCCCACCCCTTGTTGGCGATTAAAGATAAAATAGCCTAAATCACATGTCCTCAATAAATCGAGGTAATCCGCAAACGCCATCCGCTCTTTTAAGATACTGACTTGGTCTGCCTTAAATAGCGTTTGAGCCGCCTTCTCGACCTGTTGGATATAAGCTTGGTTATTATCCGGATACCCCATCGGTACGATGACCTTAACTTGCTCACCAAATTGCTGTTTAATCGCGCCCAGAGCCTCTATATGACGATTTGATTGATCACCTGAGTTACCTAATAGGATTGTCAATGTCTCGCCCTGACGCGCTGGACGCTCATTTAACGTCAGAGCAGGATCCATTCGTGTTGGAAAGTATAAAATTGAGGCCGGTACTTTTGGGTTAGATTGCTGGAAATAACATAAATCACCGCGGGTCGCACAAACGTGCCCCACTTTTTTTTGCGCCAAACGACGCAATACATAAAAAAGCTTAAACTTTAATGATTTTGACTCTTCATACAGGTCTGCACCCCAAATATGCCACCAAAACTGGTGAGATTTAATTTTACCAAATAGGAGGGCTAACCAAATCGGCGCGTTAAACTGACCATGAAAGAAAAAACGTTCTCGGCGATCTGCCATTGCACGTTGGATCACCGCATTCGCTATCGCTTTTTTACTTTCAAAAACATCGATATTCAGCTTTGGATATGCAGCCGCAAGCTGAGTATCGCGACTAACCACCATAAAATGGGGTTTTTGTGACGCTGTATTTTCCTTACAGATCACGTCATTAAAAAACGTCAACACCGTTTGATTATGGTGAGGGAGTTCAGATCCCAGTACATGTATTAAGGTTGTCATACTCGCCTACGGTAAATCAAAAATACGCAACAACAGAGGAGAAAATACACGATATATGTCGCCATATAGGCTTGTGTTGCCCCTACAGCCCCGTGCATAGGTATCAGCCAATGGGAAAAGCCCATTAAGAGAATAAACTGGCTCACCTCAGTTAAAATATAAAAACGCAATGCCGCCTTCGCAATCACAAGATAACCAAAGACATATGCACCGACTTTCAGCACATCGCCCACTAATTGCCATGCGAATAAGTCTCGCATTCCATTAAATTTTTCAGAAAACAGCAACCAAATCGCAAAGTCACGTAATAGCCACACCATAAAACTGGCTACGGCGACAGCAGGTAACACAAATTTTAACGTCTTAAGGATCTCAGCAGAAATTTCATTTTTATGTTGTAGCCGAGAGAGTGTAGGCAGCAAATACACAGAAAATGTCGCGGTAATAAACTGCAAGTAAGCATCTGAAATTGTGCTAACCCCTGTCCATAAGCCTACATCATCCCAACTATATTGTGCTGCGAGCAAATTCCGCATCATGATATAGGCAACGGGCAAAGTCACCGACGTAATTAACGCCATAATGGTAAATTTGCCTAGGTTAGTCGCTACGGCTTTATCCCAAGCAGGCTTTAACATCGATAATGCAAACCGCTTACGGCGAATCATCATCAAGGCAGCAGGTAAAACCACTAATGCAGGAACCAATGCCAAGCCTGCTAAAGCGCCATCATAACCACCTAATGTGTAGCATAAATAATAGGCAACTACACCAATTATACTCCCAAAGATAATCGATTGAGCGTTACCCGATGCGTCTCGATAACCTTTAAGGATCGCCAAGAAGTAGTTAGCGTAAGCAATGCCCATCTGAATAAAGGCAACCGCCTGAATAACAGATTGATAGTCCTTGCTGTCGAATAGCCCTTCACTTATTGGGCCACTAAAAAGCAGGAATATCAGCGCTAATAGTGTCGAAAAACCAAGAATAAGTGTTGATGATGTCCCTAATACCGCACGTAACTTTTCAGGGTCTTGATGGTGTTCTGCGACATATTTAGTCACACCATTAAAAATACCCGCTCCCGATAAAACACCCAACACTGTGATTAACTGGCGGAAGTTCCCCGCCAGACCAACCCCACTCGGGCCAAACGTGACTGCTAATAATTTGACGATAAGTAGGCCTGCCCCGATTTTTATCAGGGTAGACCCAGCAGTCCAAACTGAAGCTTTGGCTAACGACATTAGGCAAAAAACGCCTTAATTTTTGCAATTACCGTTTGTTGTTCATCATCTGTCATATTGTAGAACATAGGCAGACGCACTAAACGGTCACTTTCACTGGTCGTATAACGGTCTTCACCGTGGAAACGTCCAAACTCTTCCCCAGCAGGGCTAGTATGCAACGCTACATAGTGGAACACCGTTAAAACGCCATTTGATTTCATGTATTCATTAAAAGCAGTACGCTCTTCAACATCTTTTAGCTTGATGTAGAACATATGGGCGTTATGCACTAACCCTTCGGGCACGATAGGTAATGCAAGTTTACCTTCCTGCGCTAATGGTGATAACGCCTCATAGTAGCGTTGCCATAGTAGCAATCGGCGATCATTGATTTTTTCAGCATCTTCAAGCTGAGCCCACAAATAAGCCGCTTGTAAATCTGACAAGAGATAGCTGGAACCAATATCACGCCAAGTGTACTTATCTACCTGACCACGGAAAAACTGACTGCGGTTAGTTCCTTTTTCACGGATCACTTCGGCACGGTTAATCAACGACTTATCATTGACCAGTGTTGCCCCGCCTTCACCACCTGACGAGTAGTTTTTCGTTTCATGGAAACTATAGCAGCCGATATGACCAATAGTACCTAATGCTCGGCCTTTGTATGTCGACATAACACCTTGTGCCGCATCTTCAATCACAAATAGGTTATGTTTTTTCGCGATAGCCATGATGGTATCCATTTCGCAAGCGACGCCCGCATAATGGACTGGAACGATAGCACGAGTACGTTCGGTGATTGCAGCTTCAATTTTTGTTTCATCCATGTTCATGGTGTCTGGACGTACATCCACGAAAACAATGGTAGCCCCTCTTAATACAAACGCATTTGAGGTAGAAACGAAGGTAAAGCTTGGCATGATCACTTCATCACCAGGCTTGATGTTAATTAGGATCGCCGCCATCTCTAACGAAGCGGTACAAGAAGGTGTTAACTGGACTTTAGGGCAATCAAAGCGCTTTTCCATCCACTCTTCACAACGTTTTGTAAAACCACCATCACCACATAGCTTGCCGCTTTCCATGGCTTGCTTCATATACGTTAATTCAGTTCCTACAACGGGTGGTTTATTAAATGGAATCATGTTGTCCCCTATATAACCAATAAGCAGTGCTAGCAACCGAAGCACCACTACGTGAATAAAGATTTAATGCCGCAATGTTGCTGATTTGGGTAGCCACATTTAACTGTCTTTTTTCGTGTTGCTCACACCAGACAACGGCTGCGGACATCAATTTACGGCCAATTCCTCGCCCAGTAGCGCTAGGCATAACAGCGAGTAGGCCGATACGCGCTGTGTCATCATCAAGGTGTCTCAAACTCACAAAGCCTAAGATATCCCCCGACGCGTCTTTTACTAATAAACAAGTATGGTCAAATGTGCCTAAAACCGCTTTTTCTATCCATAGTGCATAAAAACGCCCACTGTCGCCTTCACGATACCAAGGAGACCGAAAACGGCTTTGGCTAAACACTTGTGCCGCCGCATGGCGTAATACAGGAATATCTTCCGCAACAGCGGGTTCAACCCGATCTGTTGCCACTAATCGACTTTTTAAATAAGCATTTTCTGTGCCAATAGTCAGCGCAAAATCAATTTCACCTTCGACGAGAGAGAAACCAAGCTGCATTAGCCCATCTAAACGCTCAGTATCACTAGCAAGTATCTTGGCTTGAGTAATAGCATAACCGTCTAATTGGCTTGCAAGAACCGTCTCAGCGTGTGGCGCTGCGAAATCTAATTTCGCCGTAGAGAGTCCGAAAAAATCAGACTCCCATTGTAGACAATCAATACTGGCGCGGACGGACACGGAGGAGATCCTCTAAATATTGGCCATAACCCGTTTTACTCAGTTGTTTTGCCGATGCCTGAACTTGCTCATCAGACAACCAACCATTACGCCATGCAATTTCTTCTAAACAGGCGACTTTGAAACCTTGACGTTTTTCAACCGTTTGTACAAAAGTACCCGCTTCAATTAAGCTATCGTGAGTGCCCGTATCTAGCCATGCAAAGCCACGCCCCAACAGTTCGACGTTTAGCTCACCTTTGTCCAAATACATTTGGTTGATAGAGGTAATTTCCAGCTCCCCTCGCTCTGAAGGTTTCACCTGCTTAGCGAAATCAACGACCTGATTATCGTAGAAATAAAGCCCCGTCACCGCCCAGTTAGAAAGCGGCTTTTTCGGTTTTTCTTCGATGGATAACACTTTGAAGTCATCATCAAACTCCACCACACCAAAACGCTCTGGATCCATGACTTGATAACCAAATACTGTGGCACCTTGTGTTCTTGCCGCAACGGATTTCAGTTTTGGACTAAATGAATGACCAAAGAAGATGTTGTCACCTAGCACCAAGCAGCATGCATCACCATTGATAAACTCTTCACCAATAATAAACGCTTGAGCAAGGCCATCCGGTGAAGGCTGCTCGGCATAACTCAGCTGAATGCCAAACTCATGTCCATCACCAAGTAAGCGTTTAAACATGGGCAGATCATCCGGAGTAGAAATAATCAATATCTCCCGGATCCCTGCCAACATCAGTACTGACAATGGATAATAGATCATCGGTTTATCATAGATAGGTAATAACTGTTTCGAGATGCCCCGTGTAATCGGATGCAAACGCGTTCCCGAACCACCAGCCAATATAATCCCTTTCATGATCCCCCCTTAAGCGCCTAAACCAAGGCGTTCTCCTGCATAAGAACCATCTTGCACACGACGCCACCAAGTTTCGTTATTCAGATACCACTGCACTGTCTTACGGATCCCTGATTCGAATGTTTCTTGAGGCGTCCAACCTAATTCACGTGCGATTTTATCGGCATCAATGGCATAGCGCATGTCATGACCCGGCCTATCCGTCACATAAGTGATAAGGTCACGGTAATGTGCAACCCCTTCTGGCTTCTGCGGATGAAGTTCTTCAAGTAGCTCACAAATAGTCTCGACCACATCAATATTACGACGTTCATTGTGACCACCAATGTTATAAGTGGTACCCGGCTGTGCTGTCGTTGCCACCAAATATAAGGCGCGAGCATGGTCTTCAACAAATAACCAATCGCGGATCTGCTCACCTTTGCCATAAACAGGTAATGGCTTACCTGCTAACGCATTGATGATAATCAGTGGGATCAGTTTTTCTGGAAAATGGTATGGCCCATAATTATTTGAGCAATTGGTGATCATGGTTGGCAGGCCATAAGTACGCTGCCAAGCCCGCACTAAATGGTCACTCGATGCTTTAGAAGCCGAATAAGGGCTGCTTGGCGCATAAGGCGTGGTTTCAGTAAAGAAACCGTCCGGCCCTTCCAAATCGCCATACACTTCGTCAGTTGAGATGTGATGGAAACGGAATTGCGCTTTTTTCGCGGCATCTAAGCCCATCCAGTAATGACGAGCCGCCTCTAATAGCGTGTATGTACCGACAATATTGGTTTCAATAAAGGCGGCAGGGCCATCAATAGAGCGGTCAACATGGCTTTCTGCGGCTAAATGCATCACGGCATCGGGTTGATATTTCGCAAAAACGCGGTCTAACTCAGCGCGATGGCAAATATTCACTTGCTCAAACGCATAGCGGTCGCTATTTGACACCTCACTGAGTGACTCTAAATTGCCCGCATAAGTTAAACAGTCTACGACAACCGCACTGTCGTTAGTATTTTCAATGATATGACGAACAACCGCAGAGCCGATAAAACCGGCTCCACCTGTGATTAGTATGCGTTTCAACGCCAAACTCCTTTGGTATCCACAACCCATTTTTGCTGAATCAATGAACCTTGAATGGCTTTAAATTGGTTATGATCCACCAGCATTAAAATCACATCAGCATTGGTGATTGCATCTTCAATCGATGCCAGCTCTACAATGCCTTTTAGTGCCGTTGGCAATTCATGGATATGTGGCTCAACCGCATACGTTTTACCTTTATTCCAGCTCGCCACCATTTTCGTGATATGCATCGCTGGGCTTTCACGCAAATCGTCAATATTGGGTTTAAATGATAGACCAAAGCAGGCAATAGTCACTTCGCTCGCCTTTTTACCTGTTTCAGCTAAACAATCTGCCACCGCAGCTTTGACCTGATCAACAACCCAAATTGGTTTGCCATCATTGACTAAACGCGCGGTGTGGATCAAACGAGACTGTTGTGGGTTTTGTGCCACAATGAACCATGGGTCAACGGCAATACAGTGTCCACCAACACCTGGGCCCGGCTGTAGAATATTGACGCGAGGGTGACGATTCGCCAAACGGATCAGTTCCCACACATTGATATCTTGTTCGGCACAAATCAGTGAGAGTTCGTTTGCAAATGCGATGTTCACATCTCGGAAGCTGTTTTCTGTCAGCTTACACATCTCGGCGGTTCTTGCATTCGTGATAACACATTCACCTTCAAGGAAAATGTTATACAGTTCGCTCGCACGTAATGATGATTTTGGCGTCATACCACCAACAACACGGTCATTTTTAATCAATTCAACCATGACTTGACCCGGTAAGACACGCTCAGGGCAATAAGCCACATCAATATCCGCCGCTTCCCCTGCTTGGTGAGGGAAAGTGAGATCAGGACGCGCTTGAGCCATCCATTCAGACATCTGTTCAGTCGTGCCAACAGGAGAAGTAGACTCTAAAATGACTAAATCCCCTTTTTTCAATACCGGAGCGATAGACTCTGCGGCTGCTCTTACATAAGTAAGATCAGGTTCATGTTCACCTTTAAATGGGGTTGGCACTGCTATCAAATAGGCATCGGCAGGCTGTGGTTTAGTAAAAGCTTTCAGATGACCTGCTTCAACCGCGCTTTTTACGACGAGGTCAAGCTCTGGCTCGACAATATGGATTTTCCCCTGATTAATGGTATCAACCGCATGCTGGTTGACATCAACGCCAATCACTTGCTTTTTGCGTGACGCAAAAGCGGCTGCTGTTGGCAAACCAATATAACCAAGGCCGATAACAGAAATAGTTTCAAAACTCATAATTTCACCTGATTGCTTTTTAGTGCTTCAAGAATACGCTGACAAGCATGACCATCCCCATAGGGGTTATGCGCGCGGCTCATTGCATGATATTCCGCTTCATCTGTCAGTAACCGGTTAACTTCTGCAACAATTTTTTGTGTATCTGTACCCACAAGACGCACTGTTCCAGCTTCAACAGCTTCAGGACGTTCTGTGGTATCTCTCATAACTAAAACAGGTTTGCCTAGTGATGGCGCCTCTTCTTGGATCCCGCCAGAATCGGTCAAGATCAGGTAGGCATGGTTCATCAAATAGACAAAGGGTAAATACTCCTGAGGAGTAATCAGAATAATATTATCAATGCCATGTAAAATACGTTTTACGGGTTCACTGACATTCGGGTTTAAATGCACAGGGTAAACCACCTGAACATCAGGATGGCTTTGTGCAATTTCAGCCAAGGCATGACAAATACGTTCAAATCCACCACCAAAGCTTTCACGGCGATGGCCTGTGACTAAAATCATTTTCTTATTGGGATCAATAAACGGGTAATTCGCCGCCAATTTATCAGCCATGTGCTGGTCGCTCATCACTTTGTCGCGAACCCACAGCAAAGCATCAATCACACTATTTCCCGTCACAAAAATATGATTATCGGGAATAGACTCTTTTAGTAAGTTTTGACGCGAATTTTCAGTTGGCGCGAAATGGTACATTGCAAGGTGCCCCGCAATCTTACGATTCGCTTCCTCTGGCCATGGTGAGTAGAGGTTACCTGTACGTAAGCCTGCCTCCACATGACCAACAGGAATACGGTGGTAGAAAGCCGCTAAGCTCGTTGCCATTGTCGTCGCAGTATCCCCATGCACTAACACCACATCAGGTTGGAAATCAGCAAATACGTTTTTCAACCCTTCAAGAATACGACACGTAATATCGGTTAAATCTTGCCCTGGCTTCATAATATTGAGATCGTAATCGGGAGTAATCTCAAATAGCTTCAGTACCTGATCGAGCATTTCTCGGTGCTGGGCCGTCACACAGACTTTGGCTTCAAAAGCCGCATCCTTAGCAAGTGCATGAACCAACGGTGCCATCTTAATGGCTTCTGGTCGAGTGCCGAATACAGTCAATACTTTCACAGTGACTCTCTTATATTTATCTAATGCAGTTAGCTGCTTTTATTTATAATGACATTACACAGTGGCTGACATCATCGACAGCCACCTATTCAAAATCAGGACGGGCGACGGCGTGCAAGTACCACACCAGCACCAACCAATGCACCGATAGCTCCCCATAGAACCATCATAAAGGCTCTACGTGGGCTGTCACGTTTGACGGGGTCTTCAGGTGTTCTCAAATAGCGATAAGCCTGAAAACTGTCTTGGAGAGTGGGACCAACACTCAGTGTAGATAACATTGCGATGTTTTGGTCATAATCAGTGTCGTGATCAGGGCCTGTCGCTTTTAATGTTTCAATCTGAGCTTCAAGTAATGGAACCCCTAATAGGAACATTTTAGAATCAGGAATTTCATCAACTGGTGCCGAGCTTTGATTACGCGAAATTCCCTGCTTTTGCGCAACTTTCAATGCTTGTTCGAGTAAATTTAAGCGTCTTTCATAAGCAGCTTGAGCAACCATATCTTCGCGTTTCACTAACGCTTTCATTGATTGCATTTTCGTTGCCCACGTTCCCTTAATTTCATCATTCAAGTTGGCTGTTGCACGTTGGTTAGCAAACTGTATGTACTCACGTAAAAGCTGATTAGCGTCCGTGGACGTTTCCGCAATCAACTTAATGCTATCAGTGAGATTTTTTAGATTATCCGCAGGCGTGAATTCAATATTGTTAATCAATTCATCCAATAACGCCGCATCTGCTTTAGGGTCATTCTCTAAACGCTGCTTATAATAATCCGTCGTTAACCAAAACTGACGACGGGTATCATAAGAACCCACTTGCTTAATAAACTCTTGGTAAGCCTCATTCGCAATCGTTGGCAATTGCCCTTCTTGACCCGTCGAGTTAATACGGGAATCCAGGTTTCGTAAAAACTGTTGTTGCGAATAATAACTACCCAAATTGTTCACGGTTGGCAGGTCTGTGATCGCGGTTGAACTCCATTTTTGCTGCATAAAATAGGATGCACCCAACGCAATAGCGGCGAAAATCACCGCAAATGCCACGATCCAAATTTTACCTTGCCACAAAGAGCGGCATAAACCACGGATATCCAATTCCGGTTCTATCGGCGGCTGATACTGATTAGGTTGCGTTTCTGAGTTTTTCACTGCACAGAACCTCTATTATTTCCGTTTGTCGTTACCGTACTGCACCACCTCTACGCATACGACGTCTGACGCGCTTAATAAAACGAGCTACTTTCCATGCCCGTTTGATGCAGTAACCATACATAAAGAATACAAGCAAAAACAATGCCAACATGACCCATTCAGGCACAAATGTTAAGCGTTCACCAATAATTCCTATACATGCCAAAATGGCTGCTGCCAGTGTAATCAGAACAAAAGCCCCTCTTGGGCTAAAACCTGAACGCATAATCAAGTGATGAATGTGCTGACGGTCAGGTGAAAATGGACTCATACCTTTACGGATACGACGGTACATAATCGCCACCATATCCATCAATGGGATCGCAATAATCCATAATGCTGTCACAGGGTTGATTGGACGCCCTGCTTCCTGAGTTGATTCGACTAGGATCCAAATAATTGTAAAACCAATCAGTGTGCTTCCCGCATCACCCATAAAGACTTTAAAACGACGACCTAGTACACCTAAATTTAGGAAGATATAAGGAAGGATAGCTGCAATAAAGGCAAAACACCAAAATGCTAATCCATAATTGCCATTTTGATATAACAAAAAGCCTAATGCACCGAAAGAGACACAAGATAGCCCACCGAGTAACCCATCAATACCATCAACCATGTTGAACGCATTAATAGCTGCCCAAACAGCAAACAGTGTCACGATATAACCAAATGGCCCAAGCACTAACTCCCATGGCCCAAACGCATGACCTAATGACTCTAGTTTTAAGTCAGCCACGGTCATCATGACGACAGCGACTACGGCTTGTACACCTGCTCTTAACTTAACACTGATATCAAACCGGTCATCTAACGCACCAATCAATACCAATAAGCCTGCACAGATTAAATATAACCATTTATGGGGTATATATTCTTCTGTAATAACAAACGCGAAGCAGATACCAAAAAAGACCGTTATCCCCCCAACTAAAGGGACCAGACCTACGTGTTTTTTTCTGAAGTTAGGTTTATCAACCAGCCCGATCTTCGTTGCCACAACTCGAGCGATAAAAATAAACACTAACGTGAACAAAAAAACGTAAAAAAGACTAGCAATAAATTGTGCGGTGTCCACGAGTCAACTCTCTTATTTTTTATCTAACCAACCTAAAACCACAATGCCTTAGCTTATATTGCCTCAATAACAGGCAGCTAAGGTATTATCATCTCAAAAGAGATAAGTTCCATAAGACGAGTCTTCAATAACTATCACAATAACCCTATAAAGGCTTACCTAGTTGTTATTAGTGTAGCTTTTGTTCAATCATGTCTTATTAACGGATTTTATACTTAATGAAAGCAAGATGCATGCCATAAAGAACAATGCTTCTCTATGATTATAATTTTAGGCTGTTTTTCGTTTAATAAATGAACCTTTCCCAACCAATCAGAAAATGCCATTACGTAAATGATATCGTCATTAAATAAATACATGAAATACATGTATTAACTTAAAACAGTCAAACTTTGAATAAAACAATAAATCTATTTCATCCAACAAATTGATTTTCCATTTTGTAGCGACAAAAATCCAATATAAAAAGTACTATTTTTTATATAATTACTATTCTATTACCGTGAATGGCATCTCAATATTATAAATTGTTATCATCCAATGGTGAGTAAGTTGAATTTATATAAAAACATAACTTAAATTTAATTTACATAACAAATAAATAACAGAGCTATATAATAAGAAATAATTTCGATATTCATCAGAAAAATCAGTAAAAAAAATAAAAAAGCGCTGTCAAAAATTGACAGCGCTTTTTAAATTTAACAATTAGGAAGTTAGCAATTATGCTCTTTTCATAAAGTCGAAAAATTCTTCGTTCGTTTTCGTCATTGCTAATTTACTAATGAGGAATTCCATTGCATCGATCTCACCCATAGGATGAATGATCTTACGTAAAATCCACATTTTTTGTAATTCATCTTGTGAAGTTAACAGCTCTTCTTTACGTGTACCTGAACGGTTATAGTCAATCGCAGGGAAAACACGTTTTTCAGCGATCTTACGAGACAGGTGTAGTTCCATGTTACCTGTACCTTTAAACTCTTCGTAAATCACTTCGTCCATTTTGGAGCCTGTGTCGACGAGCGCTGTTGCAATAATGGTTAAACTACCACCTTCTTCAACGTTACGTGCTGCACCAAAGAAACGCTTCGGACGGTGTAACGCATTCGCATCCACACCACCTGTTAAGACTTTACCTGATGAAGGAACAACAGTGTTATACGCTCGCGCAAGACGAGTAATAGAATCAAGTAAAATGATAACGTCTTTTTTATGCTCAACTAAACGTTTAGCTTTTTCAATCACCATTTCGGCGACTTGAACGTGACGTGCTGCTGGCTCATCAAACGTTGAAGCGATTACTTCACCTTTAACTAGGCGTTGCATTTCGGTAACTTCTTCTGGACGCTCATCAATAAGCAGAACCATCAAAACACAATCAGGGTAGTTATGTGCAATGTTAGCCGCGATATTTTGCAGCAACATGGTTTTACCTGCTTTTGGTGGAGCAACGATCAAACCACGTTGCCCACGGCCGATAGGCGCAGCTAAATCCAAAACACGCGCGGTTAAATCTTCTGTAGAACCGTTTCCACGTTCCATACGAAGACGATTGTTAGCATGTAATGGGGTTAAGTTTTCAAAGAGAATTTTGCTGCGGGCATTTTCAGGTTTATCAAAGTTAACTTCATTAACTTTCAATAGGGCAAAATAGCGTTCACCTTCTTTAGGAGGACGGATTTTTCCTGAAATTGTATCGCCTGTGCGAAGGTTGAAGCGGCGAATTTGGCTGGGAGAAACGTAGATATCATCGGGGCCTGCGAGGTAGGAACTGTCTGCTGAACGGAGGAAACCAAATCCATCCTGCAATATTTCCAGAACGCCATCGCCGAAGATATCCTCCCCGCTTTTAGCATGCTGCTTCAAAATCGAGAAGATAATATCCTGCTTTCTCATACGGGCTAAGTTTTCTAGCCCCATGTTTTCGCCTAATGTAATCAATTCTGATACTGGCGTATTTTTTAATTCGGTAAGATTCATAATGGTGGGTTCTTTAACTCGGGGTAATTCTCGAACTATGAACGTAAATTGACGACAACTATATATAAGCTATATAAGTGCCAGTTTAACTTTATAACGCCCTGTTGATAGTTACAAACATCAACGGCTCAACAACGCGTAAAAATTCTTGCGCTTGTTATTGCTAAGACTGCGCTAACATATCGCGGCGATTCATCGGAATGATATGCGGCTTATTATTAGAAACACAAACAATATTAGCAATAGTTTTTTGTGCATTTAAGGCAACATCTATCCCAATATCGCAAATTTACAGCTTTCAAAGCACTAAAACGCAAAACTCATGCCCTGAAACCCATCCCTAACTAGAACGCCTTCATACGGCTAATCCATATCTATCTTGAATTGATATTGTCAATTTACCACGAATGAAATGATTGAATGCGGCTAGCGCGACAACTCAATTTTCAAATTGATAATTCCAGAAATCAACACATTATCAGCCCTAGATCACAATATATGAACCACAACTGAACTGACAAACCAGATATTTATGATAAGAGCAACGGATTATAAAGTAATTCTTTCGGGTGCAATATGGGGATTGCCGATAACTTACCATGCTTCATTGAGGACGTCTAGCGGTGCGCCCTATAAAATAGATGTACCGCTAAACGTTTTACCTTAAACAACAACTATAACTTACAGATTTTCGTCCAAAAATTCTTTTAACTGAATTTTAGAGAAGATGCCCACTTTTGTTGCTACGACATTGCCATTTTTGAATAATAGGAGCGTAGGGATACCACGGATACCATATTTTGGTGCAGTAGCTGGGTTATCATCAATATTCAGTTTTGCGATGGTCAGTTTGCCTGTATATTCTTCAACAACTTCATCAAGAATAGGCGCAATCATTTTACAAGGACCACACCATGCAGCCCAGAAATCGACGAGAACAGGTGACGAGGCGTTTAAGACTTCGCTCTCAAAGCTTGCATCAGTTATATGAATAATTTTGTCGCTCATGTTGTACTCCAATGGATCATTTTTGCAGTCTTAGTGTAACATTAATTGGCAGCAGTATGCTTTATTTCAAAAGATACACTTTCGTAAACCAACCGTTAACTGATATTCTACCACACTATGAGTAAAGCACACTTGACAGAAAAGAAGTTTTCCGACTTCGCCTTACACCCCAAAGTCATTGAGGCCCTAAATAAAAAAGGCTTCAATTTTTGCACGCCTATACAGGCGTCTACCCTGCCTTTCACTGTCGAAGGCAAAGATGTTGCGGGGCAAGCGCAAACAGGAACGGGTAAAACGTTAGCATTTTTAACGTCTACATTTCATTATTTACTAACTCACCCTTCGATTGAGGGTAAAAAAGTCAATCAGCCCCGAGCGCTGATTATGGCACCCACCCGTGAACTGGCAGTGCAAATCTACTCAGATGCAAAAGAGCTTGCTGAGTATACGGGTCTAAAAATGGGGCTAGCCTATGGCGGTGATGGCTATGATGAGCAATTAAAGGTGCTACAAAATGGTGTTGATATTCTTATCGGCACAACGGGACGTTTAATTGACTATGCAAAACAAGGTCATATTGACTTAAATGCCGTACAAGTGGTTGTTCTAGATGAAGCTGATCGCATGTACGATCTGGGCTTTATTAAAGATATTCGTTGGTTATTCCGTCGCATGCCTGCGGTAACCGAAAGGTTAAACCTACTCTTTTCAGCTACGCTCTCTTACCGTGTCAGAGAACTTGCTTTTGAACAGATGAATAGCCCTGAATATATTGAAGTCGAGCCGTTACAAAAAACGGGTCACCGTATTAAAGAAGAGCTGTTTTATCCTTCAAATGAAGAGAAAATGCGCTTATTGCAAACGTTGCTTGAAGAAGAGTGGCCAGAGCGTTGTATTATTTTTGCCAATACCAAACATCGTTGCGATGAGATTTGGGCACACCTTGCGGCTGACGGTCATCGTGTAGGGCTACTCACCGGAGATGTTGCTCAGAAGAAACGACTGCGTATTTTAGAAGAGTTTACTCAAGGTAATCTCGATATTTTAGTTGCGACCGATGTCGCTGCTCGCGGGTTGCATATTCCTTCTGTTACCCATGTCTTTAACTATGACTTACCTGATGATTGTGAAGACTATGTACACCGCATTGGTCGTACTGGTCGTGCAGGTGAAAGTGGTCATTCAATCAGCCTTGCTTGTGAAGAGTACGCTTTGAATCTACCCGCTATCGAAGAGTACATTCAACATTCGATTCCAGTGAGTAAGTACAACAGCGAAGCGTTATTAACTGACCTTCCTGCTCCGAAACGCCGCCATCGTCCGCGTCCAGGAGGGCCTCGTCGCAATTCAAATTCGCCACGTCGCCATAATGGCCCACGTAACAACCATAAACGTTCAGGCTGAGTAATAACGATATGCTGAAATCTTCTTCTCTCTATGCAGCAATTGATTTAGGTTCGAACAGTTTTCATATGCTGATCGTTCGTGAAGTTGCAGGCAGTATTCAAATTATTTCGAGAGTAAAACGCAAAGTGCGCCTAGCCGCTGGTTTAGATGGCAATAATATGCTGTCAGAACAAGCTATGGAGCGCGGTTGGCAATGTTTGAGGCTCTTTTCAGAGCACTTACAAGATATCCCTAGCGCTCAAATCCGTGTCGTCGCGACTGCAACATTGCGGCTGGCTAAAAATGCCGATGTTTTTGTGCAAAAAGCCAGTGAAATTCTAGGTAATACCGTCAAAGTTATTCAAGGAGAAGAAGAGGCGCGCTTAATTTACCAAGGCGTTGCTCACACAACCGGAGGCCCCGATCAGCGTTTAGTCGTTGATATTGGGGGAGGTAGTACCGAGCTGGTTACAGGTATCGGTGCCAAAGCCACTCAGCTATTTAGCCTTGAAATGGGTTGCGTCACTTGGCTAGAAAAATATTTTAGTGATCGCACACTCACCGAGGAGAATTTTACTCAAGCGGAGTTAGCCGCCCACGCGGTGATTGCCCCTATTGCGGATACCTTAAAAAATCATGGTTGGAAAATTTGTGTTGGTGCATCAGGCACCGTTCAAGCCATCCAAGAAATCATGATCGCGCAAGGCATGGATGAGCTGATCACCTTAGATAAGCTACAACAGCTTAAATATAAAGCCATTCAATGCCACAAGCTTGAAGAGTTAGAAATTGAAGGGCTCACCTTTGAGCGAGCGCTGGTATTCCCAAGCGGTCTGTCTATCCTCATCGCTATTTTTAAAGCTTTATCGATTGATAATATGACCTTAGCGGGTGGTGCATTGCGTGAAGGGTTAGTTTACGGCATGCTTGAATTACCCATTGAGCAAGATATTCGCGCTCGTACCTTGCGTAATATTCAGCGTCGCTTTCAAGTCGATATCGAGCAAGCTGCCCGCGTTAGCCAATTAGCAGAGCATTTCTTTTTACAGGTCTCTAAAAATTGGCAGCTAGACCTACGCTGCCGTGATTTATTATCAAGTGCCTGTGCTTTGCATGAAATCGGTTTAAGCGTTGACTTCCGCAAAGGGCCGGAGCATGCCAGTTACCTTATCACTAACCTTGACCTTCCTGGCTTTACTCCTGCACAAAAGCGCTTACTGGCTGCATTGCTCCGCAATCAACACGGGCCTGTTGATCTAGCCACACTCAGTCAACAAAATGCTTTACCCATGCAACAAGCTTATCATTTATGCCGCCTGTTGCGATTAGCTATTCTTTTTGCAAGCCGTCGGCGAGATGATACATTGCCAGCATTACGACTTCATGCAGAGACCCATTCTCTGACGATTGTATTGCCTTACCGCTGGCTCGCAGAGCATCCATTACGAGCAGAAAACTTGCAACAAGAAGTTCAGTGGCAAGGTTATGTTAACTGGCCTTTGAAACTTGAAGAGCGTAATAGCTCCAACAATTAATTTTCCCCCTCACATTCGTTACAGTGAATGTGAGGGGTCATTTCTGCTAGCTTTTCTTATTTAATCCTAAACGAGCCTTAATATCAGCGAGTGCAGATTGTCCTTTTTGCATCCGCTCTTCCGCGGTCACCACTTTTCGTTGCTGTTCCCACTCTAAATCATCTTGCGGCAATTCTAATAAAAAGCGACTTAGCTCAGGGCGGATTAATTCACCGTATTGTCGACGTTCACGGCAATGGCTAAAAAATAGCTCTTTTTGTGCACGTGTTATTCCAACATAAGCTAACCGCCGCTCTTCATCGATGTTATCCTCATCAATACTACTTTGATGCGGTAACAACCCCTCTTCCATCCCTACTAAAAACACATAAGGGAACTCCAGCCCTTTAGATGCGTGTAATGTCATTAATTGCACTTGATCTGATTCTTCATCATCTTCACCGCGCTCCATCATATCGCGCAGCGTAAAACGCGTTACAACCTGATCTAATGACATAGGATCATTCAAGTCGTCACCTTCAATCATTTCACTCATCCATGTAAACAACTGATTGACGTTTTTCATTCGCATCTCAGCAGCTTTCGTACTTGCCGAAGTTTCATAGAGCCAACTTTCATAGTCCATTTCACGCAGTAAATCACGCACGGCCAATAATGGCTCACGCTCAGACTGTTGAACAATTTTCTCCATCCAACGTGTGAACTGCTGTAGCGCGGTTAATCCTTTGCCTGTTAATGTTTGCTCCAGTCCTAAATCAAAACTAGCTTGATATAAACTTTTACCGCGTTGATTAGCCCATTCACCTAATTTTTGGATCGTTTTTGGCCCAATTTCACGGCGTGGCGTATTCACAATGCGCAAAAAAGCACTGTCATCTTCAGGGTTAGTGATGACTCGCAAATATGCTAATAAATCTTTGATTTCTGGGCGAGAAAAGAATGATGTTCCCCCCGAAATACGGTAAGGAATACGGTTTTGCATCAACATTTTTTCAAAGATACGCGATTGATGGTTACCGCGATACAAAATGGCATAATCTTTATATTGTGTTTTATTAATAAAGTGATGCGCAATCAATTCACCGATAACTCTTTCAGCTTCATGATCTTCATTATTGGCCGTAATAACCTTAAGTGGTGCCCCATAACCTAGTGTCGAAAATAATTTCTTCTCAAATACGTGGGGGTTATTTGCAATCAAAATATTGGCTGCTTTTAGTATGCGCTCCGATGAACGATAGTTTTGCTCCAACTTAATCACATTTAACTTTGGAAAATCCTGACTCAATAGCACTAAGTTTTGTGGGCGAGCACCACGCCAAGAGTAGATAGATTGGTCATCATCGCCAACTACCGTAAACCGCGCACGCTGACCCACCAGCAATTTAACCAATTGATATTGGCTTGTATTGGTATCCTGATACTCATCCACCAGCAAATAGCGAATTTTTTGTTGCCAACGCTCCCGCACCTCTTCGTTATGGGATAAAAGTAAGGTCGGCTTACTGATCAAATCATCGAAATCCAATACGTTACAGCTTTTTAAATGCAATTCGTAACGACGATAACACTCTGCAAAACGATGCTCTTTCTCACTTCTCACTTTCGCCAACACCTGCTCTGGTGCTAACAGATCATTTTTCCAATTCGAGATCGATGAGATCAGTTGCTGCAAAAGATCTTTATCTTCCTCTAGCAGATCAAAAGTGAGCTCTTTGAGCAACGCCATTTGGTCCTGATCATCAAACAGAGAAAAATTAGCCTTAATACCTAACGCCTTATATTCACGTTTAATGATCTCCAAGCCCAAGGTATGAAATGTAGAGATAATTAACCCTCGAGCTTCTTTCCGCCCCAATGTTTGTGCGACACGCTCTTTCATTTCACGAGCGGCTTTATTGGTAAAGGTGACCGCCGCAATTTGACGTGGTTGATAGCCACATTGGCGGATCAGGTGTGCTATTTTATTCGTTATCACTCGGGTTTTTCCCGAGCCGGCACCAGCCAATACAAGGCATGGGCCATCCACAAATTCAACAGCCTGCTGCTGGCTTGGATTTAATCGCATGGTTTCTCTAGATCAGGTTATTTTCAAAAAGACAGATTGTTGTCGATTGTAGCAGAAAGCACTCGGCGCATAAAAATGGCTAAACCATCATGTATCCATTTAACTGCATATTTCTATCTGTGACGGTCGAGTCTGAAAAACAAAAAAACCGTGTCATTCAGAACAACACGGTTTTCAATACGATATTATTTTATATCTAATATATTTTTCTAAACTATTCGCGTTAAAGGAAAACGGCGAATAGTGCTAGTGTGACGAAAAATTAGCCACCCACTGAAATGCGTTTCATATCTGTCATATATCCACGCAGCGTCTTACCGATTTTCTCAATTGGGTGGTTACGGATAGCTTCATTAACATCACGCAGTTGTGCATTATCGGTGCCATTATCAGCAACAGGTTTCGCCAAATCTCCCGCTTGCAGTTTGCTCATAAAGTCTTTCAACATTGGCACAGCCGCGAACGAGAACAGGTAGTTACCATATTCCGCCGTATCTGAAATAACCACGTTCATTTCATACAGGCGTTTACGAGCGATAGTATTGGCTATCAGTGGCAGCTCGTGCAGTGACTCGTAATAAGCGGATTCCTCAAGGATCCCAGCTTCCAGCATAGTATCAAACGCCAATTCAACCCCAGCTTTAACCATCGCAACTAACAAAACACCGTGGTCAAAGTACTCTTGCTCAGCGATTTTTCCTTCATATTCAGGGTAGTTTTCAAATGGTGTTTTACCGGTTTCTTCACGCCAAGCCAGCAAATTCTTATCATCATTTGCCCAGTCAGCCATCATGGTTTCTGAGAATTTACCAGAAATAATGTCATCCATATGTTTTTGGAACAAAGGAGCCATGATTGTTTTCAGTTGCTCAGACAGTGCAAATGCGCGCAATTTCGCAGGGTTTGACAGACGATCCATCATCAGCGTGATACCACCTTGCTTCAATGCTTCGGTAATTGTTTCCCAACCGAATTGGATTAATTTACCGGCATAGCCTGGCTCAACACCATCAGCAACCATCTTGTCATAACAAAGCAGAGCGCCCGCTTGCAACATACCACACAGGATGGTTTGTTCACCCATCAAGTCAGATTTAACTTCTGCAACGAATGATGACTCCAGTACACCAGCACGATGTCCACCAGTTGCCGCAGCCCATGCTTTCGCAATAGCCAGACCTTCACCTTTAGGGTCATTTTCAGGGTGAACAGCAATCAGCGTTGGCACACCGAAACCACGTTTATACTCTTCGCGAACCTCAGTACCTGGGCACTTTGGAGCAACCATCACAACAGTAATATCTTTACGGATCTCTTCACCTACTTCAACAATGTTAAAGCCGTGCGAGTAACCTAATGCAGCGCCTTGCTTCATCATTGGCTGAACAGCGCGAACGACCGCTGAGTGCTGCTTGTCTGGCGTTAAGTTAATGACCAAATCCGCTTCAGGGATCAATTCTTCATAAGTACCGACTTTAAAACCGTTTTCTGTCGCTTTACGCCATGATGCACGTTTTTCAGCGATCGCTTCAGCACGTAATGCGTAAGCAATATCCAGACCTGAATCACGCATATTTAGGCCTTGGTTTAAACCTTGAGCACCACAACCGACGATGACGATTTTTTTACCTTTCAGGTATCCTGCTTCATCCGCGAACTCTTCGCGCTTCATGAAACGACATTTGCCTAACTGCTCTAACTGCTGACGCAGATTCAAAGTATTAAAATAATTCGCCATTGTCTTACTCCGTTGTTCTGTTGTGTTCGTTATTTCAGGCATCTGCCTGTCGCTTTTCTATTTAGCGTTTATGGTTTTACTATATGCGATGATTCGCATTGCTTAAATTGATATATTAACAATACAATGTTGCATATTATGCAACGCTCTTTTGACTTAACTTAAGGCTGAAACAAAAATGGATATCCGTGATTTAAAGCTATTTCTTCATTTAGCAGAAAGTTGCCATTTTGGTCGAACCTCTAAGGCGATGTATGTCAGTCCATCCACTTTATCGCGGCAAATTCAACGCTTAGAAGAGCAGCTAGGGCATCCACTTTTTATTCGTGATAATCGGTCGGTAAAACTGACCCAAGCGGGTGAGCACCTTAAACAATTTGCTCAACAAACTTTATTACAATATCAACAACTCCAGCATGTCCTTAACCAGCAAAGCCCTTCTCTTACGGGTGAACTGCGCCTTTTTTGCTCTGTCACTGCCGCGTATAGCCACTTGCCACAAATTCTGGATAAATTCCGCGCACTGCATCCACTGGTAGAAATAAAACTCACCACTGGTGATGCGGCCGATGCTGTCGACAAAGTAGAAACCAAGGAAGCTGACCTTGGGATCGCAGGTAAACCAGAACGCCTTCCTGATAATGTAAGGTTTACTAAAATTGGTGAAATCCCATTGGTACTGATCGCCCCCGCACTACCTTGTGCTGTTCGAACCATGGCTACCGAAGAGCAGCCCGACTGGAATGCGATCCCGTTTATTCTGCCTGAACACGGACCATCACGAAAACGTATCGAACTCTGGTTTCGCCGTCATCACATCAATAATCCCGTGATCTATGCAACTGTCTCAGGCCATGAAGCTATCGTGTCAATGGTCGCACTCGGCTGTGGTATTGCCTTGATACCAAGCGTCGTTGTTGATAACAGCCCTGAGCCAGTTCGCAGCCGTATATTACAACTCGACAATATTTCGCTGGTTGAACCCTTTGAGCTAGGCGTTTGCTCGCTTAGCAAACGCCTAAGTGAACCACTCATCAAATCATTTTGGCAATTGTTGCCCGACCACTCAATCTAATGTTTGCGGTGAGCTTTGGGGGGCTAAAAAGAACCTAAATGACGGGTTCCCTGTTTCATCATGATATTCATAACCTAGCGCATCAAGGTGCCTATCGAAACGCACCTCAGGACCTGATAACTCAAACGCCGCTAACACACGACCATAATCAGTGCCATGGCTACGATAATGGAACAGTGTAATATTCCAATACGTCCCCAGAGTCTCTAAGAATTTTAACAATGCCCCCGGTGATTCTGGGAACTCAAAACTATAAAGGCGCTCCTCCAATGGCTTCGATGGTCGACCACCAATCATATAACGTACATGTAATTTCGCCATTTCATCATCGGATAGGTCGGCAACTTCATAGCCATGTTGTTGCAACTCTTGAATAATTTCACTTCGTTCGTTTTCGCCACCGCTTAACCTCACCCCCACAAAGATACAAGCACGGTCAGGATCTGCATCGGTATAACGATAATTAAACTCCGTGACTGCACGATGGCCTAATAACTGGCAGAAACGCAAAAAGCTGCCTTTTTGTTCAGGGATCGTGACCGCAAGAAGTGCCTCCCGTTGCTCACCAATTTCGCATCGCTCTGAAACATAACGCAGGCCATGGAAATTCATATTTGCACCGGATAAAACATGTGCAAGACGCTCGCCTTTAATGTTGTGCAGTTGCACATATTTTTTTAAGCCTGCTAGTGCTAATGCTCCAGATGGCTCAGCAATCGCACGCACATCCTCAAAAATATCTTTCAACGCCGCACAAATCGCGTCACTGTCTACGGTGATCACATCATCCACATATTTTTGGCAAAGACGGAATGTTTCATCACCAATACGCTTCACCGCAACGCCTTCAGCAAATAAGCCAACTCGAGGCAAGTCAACCGGATGCCCCGCTGCCAATGCGGCTTTCAAACATGCCGCGTCTTCGGCTTCAACACCGATAATTTTAATCTCAGGCATCAATTGCTTGATCAGAACCGCTACGCCAGCAATCAGGCCACCACCACCGACGGGAACAAAAATGCGATCAAGATGCGCATCTTGCTGTAACAACTCCAATGCTATTGTGGCTTGCCCTGCAATCACAGAAGGGTGATCAAAAGGGGGAACAAAGGTGTACCCCTCATTTGTCGCCATTTCGATGGCTTTGGCTTTCGCTTCATCAAAATTTGCCCCATGCAAAATGGCTTCACCACCGAAATTACGTACCGCGTCGACCTTAATATCTGCGGTTGCCACAGGCATGACAATCTTTGCTTTCACGCCAACACGACTGGCCGATAATGCAACGCCTTGTGCATGGTTCCCCGCAGAAGCGGTAACCACACCTTTCGCTTTTTGCTCATCGGTCAATCCAGCAATCATGGCGTAAGCACCACGCAACTTAAAGCTATGAACAGGCTGCCTATCTTCACGTTTAACTAAAATCGAATTTCCCATGCGAGCAGACACTTTTCTCATCTCTTGCAATGGGGTGACCTGAGCCACTTCATAAACCGGCGCACTGAGCGCCGCTTTTAAATAATCAGCACCCGTAGGCGCAGAGGGTAATGGTTTTGCAGCAGCCACCGTCATTAGCCTCCCAGCTTAGATTTATCGCGTACAGCGCCCTTATCTGCACTCGTTGCAAGAGATGCGTAGGCACGCAATGCAAAAGAGACCTCACGCTGACGATTACGTGGCGTATACGCTTTATCACCACGCGCCAATTCCGCTTCTCGGCGTTTATTCAGCTCATTATCATCAACATCAAGTGCTATCGTTCTCTTTGGAATATCGATATCAATAATGTCGCCATCTTGTACCAATGCCAACAATCCACCACTAGCGGCTTCAGGTGAAATATGACCAATGGATAACCCGGAGCTTCCTCCTGAGAAGCGGCCATCTGTAATGAGCGCACAGGTTTTCCCTAATCCCATTGATTTAAGGTATGAGGTTGGGTACAACATTTCTTGCATGCCTGGGCCACCTTTCGGGCCTTCATAGCGAATAACAACCACATCCCCTTCAACAACCTTACCGCCTAAAATGGCTTCTACAGCATCATCTTGGCTTTCATAAACCTTCGCAGGCCCACGGAAAGTTAAACTACCTTCATCAACACCTGCGGTTTTCACAATACAGCCATCTTCCGCGATGTTCCCCGCAAGTACCGCTAAGCCCCCATCTAAACTGTAGGCGTGCTCTATATTACGGATACAGCCATTTTCACGGTCAGTGTCGAGAGAAGGCCAGCGACAGTTTTGCGAAAAGGCTTGTGTTGTTCGAATACCCGCAGGCCCCGCCGAAAACATCGACTTAACGGCTTCATCTTGCGTCAACATCACATCATATTGCTCAAGTGTCTGCTTAAGTGTCAGGCCTAAAATATTTTTAACATTATGCTGTAGCAGGCCTGCTCGGCTTAACTCACCTAAAATACCAATAACACCACCAGCACGATGAACATCTTCCATATGATATTTTTGGGTGCTCGGCGCAACTTTACATAAATGCGGAACTTTGCGTGACAAACGGTCAATATCTGCCATTGTGAAATCAACATCGGCTTCTTGAGCCGCTGCTAACAGGTGTAAAACCGTATTGGTTGACCCCCCCATCGCAATATCCAATGTCATCGCATTTTCAAAAGCGGATTTATTAGCGATATTACGCGGCAATGCACTTTCATCATCTTGCTCATAATAGCGCTTAGTTAATTCAACAATACGCTTACCAGCATTGATGAATAACGCTTTACGGTCAGCATGGGTCGCAAGTAATGACCCATTTCCTGGTTGCGATAACCCTAATGCTTCGGTTAAACAGTTCATTGAGTTAGCGGTAAACATACCTGAGCAAGAGCCGCATGTTGGGCAAGCAGAGCGTTCAATTTGTTCGCTGTCCGCATCGCTTACATTAGGGTTCGCGCCTTGGATCATCGCATCCACTAAGTCTAACTTGATAATTTGATCTGAAAGCTTGGTTTTCCCAGCTTCCATAGGACCACCTGAAACAAAAATAACAGGGATATTTAGGCGTAATGATGCCATTAACATACCCGGTGTGATTTTGTCACAGTTAGAGATACATACCATGGCATCTGCACAGTGTGCATTCACCATATATTCGACTGAATCTGCAATTAACTCACGGGAAGGTAAGGAATAAAGCATCCCACCATGCCCCATTGCAATGCCATCATCGACAGCGATTGTATTAAACTCTTTAGCGACACCCCCTGCCGCTTCGATCTGCTCAGCGACAAGTTTGCCAAGGTCACGCAAATGCACATGGCCCGGTACAAATTGTGTAAATGAGTTAACAACTGCGATAATCGGTTTTCCAAAATCAGCATCGGTCATACCGGTGGCACGCCATAATGCACGTGCGCCTGCCATATTACGGCCATGGGTGGTGGTTGCTGAACGGTACTTCGGCATATCTTTACTCCCGTGTTTTAAAACAGGCGGGGAACGACCGCCTGTAAATCTGTCTGTATTTGTTATTAAGGGTTAACTGGATCTAACCAACCCCATTTATCTTCTGTTGTACCATCAAACAAACCAAAGAAGGCTTGCTGGATCTTTTTGGTCATAGGGCCACAGCGACCAATACCCACTTGAATGCCATCCACACTACGTACTGGCGTGATTTCAGCTGCGGTTCCGGTCATAAACACTTCATCAGCAAGGTATAAAGACTCACGTGATAAGGTTTGTTCACGAACTTCAATGCCCATATCCTTCGCTAACGTTAAGATCGCATCACGTGTGATCCCCGGCAGTGCAGAAGATGTGAATGGTGGTGTAAATAAAATGCCATCTTTCACTTCAAAAATATTTTCACCAGCCCCTTCAGATAAATAACCATTAACATCTAATGCAATTCCCTCTTGATAGCCATGACGACGTGCTTCACTGCCAACAAGTAGCGACGATAAATAGTTACCACCCGCTTTTGCTCCAGTAGGAATGGTATTTGCTGCAACGCGGTTCCATGAGGAAACCATAGCATCAATTCCTTGATCTAAAGCTTCTTCGCCTAAATAGGCCCCCCATGGGAAAGCCGCCATGATGACATCTGTTTTATAACCATCTGGAGGATTAACCCCCATACCAACATCACCAATAAAGACTAATGGACGAATATAGGCACTGACTAAGTTATTTTTACGTAACGTTTCACGGCATGCTTCCATCAGCTCATCAACGCTATAGCTGACAGGCATACGGTAGATTTTTGCAGAGTCACGCAAACGCTGCATGTGCTCACGATGGCGGAAAACAACAGGCCCCTTGTGAGAATCATAGCAACGGACGCCTTCAAATACCGATGTACCATAATGCAAAGCATGAGACATAACGTGTACTTTTGCATCGGCCCATGGCGTCATTTCACCGTTAAACCAAATATAGTCAGCTTTCTTAGTCATTTTATTTATTCCTTACATTGCACTTTGTGTGCGTAATAGTCGTGATTCTTGTTCTCTTATTTCAACTTCCGAAACATCAGACAGCTTAGTTAACTGAGCATATAACTGAGCTAATGGACGCTGGCTGTTCACGGTCATTTCGATATTTACATTATCACCATCCGGCATATGATCCATAGTCATCGAACTGATTTGGAATCCACGATGGCGAGTCACCCGTAATATACGCTCTAAAACCTCAGGACGGAAACGGGCCAGTATTGCGAGTTGATGTTGCATCATAACGGTTTCTCCATCATTTTTTCATTGCTCGCCCCTGGTGGAACCAACGGCCAGACGTTTTCTAATTCATTTATTGAGACCTGTAACAGATAAGCGCCTTCACTGTTGAGTAACTCATCAAGCGCTGCGTCAACTTCAGATTTTGAGGTAATGCGTCGCCCTGGGATATCAAAAGCCCGAGCCAAAGCCACAAAATCAGGGTTATCGGTTAAAATCGTTTCGCTATAACGCTGTTCAAAAAACAGCTCTTGCCACTGACGAACCATGCCTAACCGCTGGTTATCTAACAATAAAATTTTAACGGGTAGTTGTTTACGTTTAATGGTGCCAAGCTCTTGTACATTCATCATGAAAGAACCATCTCCAGAGACACAAACCACAGTGTCTTCCGGACGAGCCACTTGTGCGCCAATCGCGGCTGGAATACCAAAGCCCATGGTTCCCAAACCACTAGAAGTAATAAAATCTTCAGGTGCATCAACCGCGATATGTTGGGCCGACCACATTTGATGCTGCCCAACATCTGTCGTGATAACCGTATTTGCCTTCATACGATCAGACAGTTGCTTTAACAGCAAAGGGGCGTAGATAGCATCACCGGGATGATCGTAACGCCAGCTAAACTCATGCTTTAGCTGGCGTACCTCTTCCTGCCAAGATGAAATCGTTTTTTCCATCATCAACTCAGGTAATAACGCTTTAGCATCACCTAATAAAGCGACGTGCGTTTGACGCAATTTATCTAATTCAACATGGTCGATATCGATATGAATGACTTTGGCATTTGGCGCGAATGTATTTAACTTACCTGTCACACGGTCATCAAAGCGAGCGCCCACGGCTATCAATAAATCACAACGCTGCACCGCGAAGTTTGCCGCCTTAGTACCATGCATCCCCAGCATTCCGAGATAATATGGCTCCGAAGGTGCAACTGCGCCTAGCCCTTTTAAAGTTGTCACAGAAGGAATGCCCGTGTAATCAATAAAACGTCTTAGCTCGGCAACCGCACCTGACATCCCAACGCCACCACCGATATATAACATTGGTTTTTGCGACTGTTTGAGTAACTCTCTTGCCTCAGCAACCTCATGTGACTGGATAGGTAAATCCTGTTCAACAGGCATTAAAAACGGCGCGAGATCTGCCTGCTGCAGTTGAATATCTTTCGGAATATCAATCAGTACAGGTCCTGGGCGACCACTATTTGCGATTGCGAAAGCTTCAGCAACAATGCGAGGCAGGTCTTCAAGGGATTCCACTAAAAAACTGTGCTTAGTACAGGCCAGAGATAAACCCAAAACATCGATTTCTTGGAAAGCGTCAGTGCCAATAAATTCCGAACTCACTTGCCCCGTGATAGCCACAACAGGCACAGAATCTAACAAAGCATCCGCTAACCCAGTGATTAAATTCGTCGCTCCCGGCCCTGATGTCGCAATACAAACCCCTGTTTTTGACGTCGAGCGAGCATAACCAATCGCGGCAATAACCGCCCCTTGCTCATGGCGACACAACAGATGCTCAACCCCGCCATCATACAGCGCGTCATACACTGGCATGATAGCGCCTCCCGGATAGCCAAAAACAGTCTCCACTCCCTGCGTCCGCAATGCTTGAACTAACCACTGTGCCCCATTCATGCTTTTCTCCTGTCTTCCAATTAATTTATCTATTTGTATTTATTTTGTTTTTTTAGGTTTGATGATGTTGCTAAACTTTACGTCAAAAAAAACCCCGCGCCTTTCGGTGCGGGGTTCTCGTGAGATCTGGCTACTAATTTAGCCTTCGTCGTCCAAGTGCAGCCCCGCACGGTGGGATAATAATCACCACCACGCTGATAATAATTAGGCTAATCACTCGGAAAAATGCGTTCATCGGTTCTGTCTTTCGCTGTATTATTCGTTATCTATATTAAAGAGGTATCATTTTAAAATTACTTTGACAACTTTTATTTTAAATTTTTATTATCAAAAAATATATTTCAATATAAATCAGATAGATAAAAAACAAACAGAATAAATAACTAGTGTTTTATAGAATTTACAGCAAATACATATAGCGAAGCTATTATACGCAGCCTGATATTCCAACAAGCAAGCGTAGTATTGATGATATTAATTTTAATTTACACCTCATCTTTAAAAAAATTCCTTCTCAATTAATTTCTATTATCTATAAATTAATATCATATAACACATTAATTAATAACAATTTTACGACCACCTTCGCAAAAATTTAATCCGTGGAAAATATTTTACATTTAAGTTTCCCTTCCCACTCTCATCCTTAAAAAGAGCCATTGAAGCGGCTCTTTATTCAACAGAATATTACTCTGTTTATTCAAGGGAGGAGATATGGCATTAGCAATTGTGTATACAAGAGCATCGATAGGAATGAATGCGCCACTGGTTACTGTTGAAGCACATATTAGTAATGGGCTACCTGGATTAACACTTGTAGGTTTACCTGAAACGGCTGTAAAAGAATCGAGAGATAGAGTACGGAGCGCATTATTAAACAGCGGTTTTGAATTCCCTGCAAAAAAAATGACGATTAACTTAGCCCCTGCCGATCTCCCGAAAGAAGGGGGACGTTACGATCTTGCGATAGCAATCGCTATCTTAGCGTCATCAGGCCAAGTGCCTACAAAAATACTTCATCAGTATGAATTTCTCGGTGAACTCGCTTTGTCTGGTCATATTCGCCATGTAAATGGTGCTATCCCTGCCGCACTCGCGGCATTAACACAAAAAAGGCAACTCGTTCTTTCATCTGAAAATCAATATGAGCTGAATTTATTACCTGATAATAGTGTTAAGTTTGCAGGAACATTATTAGAACTTTGTCATTTTTTATACGAGAAAATGACATTATCAGGTAATTTCCATCCGACCGAAATCCCTGAGCCCCCCATTTGCGACGGGAATATTAGCGATATTATTGGACAAGAGCAGGGAAAAAGAGCGTTAGAGATCTGTGCAAGTGGTGGGCACAACTTATTGTTATTAGGCCCTCCTGGCACAGGAAAAACGATGCTAGCAAGTCGCCTAAAAACATTACTACCGTCCCTAACGCCACAGGAAGCCCTAGAAGTCGCCTCTATACATAGCCTATGCCATTCAAGCGATTTAACTTCTCCTTGGCCTCCTAGACCCTTTAGAGCTCCTCACCATAGCGCGTCAATGGCAGCACTCATTGGTGGAGGGAGCCTTCCTAAACCCGGTGAAATATCATTAGCCCATAATGGCATTTTATTTCTGGATGAATTGCCTGAGTTTAGCCGCTCTGTACTTGACGCATTACGTGAGCCACTTGAATCAAGGCAAGTTATTATTTCCCGCGCTAAAGCAAAAGTGTGTTTCCCAGCCAACTTTCAACTCATCGCCGCACTGAACCCAAGCCCTACAGGCCAATATCAAGGTGATTACTGCCGAAGCTCCTCCACGAAAATCTTACGCTACTTATCACGCGTTTCAGGTCCTTTTCTTGATCGATTTGATCTGTCTATTGAAATACCGCTGCTTCCGTTGGGTACACTCAGTCATCAACAGTATCAAAGCGAAAATAGTGAGCAAATCCGCGCTAGAGTCATACTTGCAAGAGAGATACAAATGAAAAGAATGGGGAAACTCAATAGCCAATTAACCGCCAGAGAAACGACAAACCTATGCCAACTTACATCCAAAGATTCACTTTTTTTGGAGCATGCCTTAAACAAACTTGGGTTATCGATACGCGCTTGGCATCGCATTTTAAGAGTCGCTCGAACTATTGCCGACTTACAAAATACCAATAATATCGAAAAACCTCATCTTCTCGAAGCTCTCGGTTATAGAGCGATGGATAAGTTATTGCTTCATTTGCAAAAACAAGTAAGCTGAGTAGTTGGAGAGGTGGTGAATGATAGTGGCATAAGCGTACACTCTAAATGAATCTACGATGATGTAGCAGCGCTTATTACACTGGCCTCATAGAGAGATTTAGAAAGTCAGCTTCGTTACTTTACGTGACTATAACGCATATAAGTTAAGGGGCCTGTAAGCCCCTCTAAATATATTGATGATATTAATCGTCTGTATCTGTATAGTCATCCGAAGGGTCTATCTGAGGCTTACCGCCAGAGAGAGTATGGAAGCGTTTCGGACGATTTATGCGGCTAGAATATTTCGCCCACACTTTTTCTTCAGGAGTTACAGGTTCCCTTTCGCCGCGGCAAACCGCAACGAAAAGTTTTTCTTCGTCGGTTTGTGCTGCACGTTTGCCGGAATCAAGCTCAGAAAAAGCTTGGCCATGGCGCTCGAGTAACTGAGCTTCCTTGATGGTAAAATCACCATGACGAGAAAAGCCACGTGGGTAATGTTTATTGTCAAAAAAACGATTAGTCGTGATGAAGCTTTCTGCCATCTGACACACTCCTAACTTATTACTGTCAACTCTTTATGGCGCGGAGTATTAGACAGCATTGACAATCTGTAAAACAAAACATTTAAATCATCACGACAAAAATTATTGGAGATGTATGTGGATACTGAGTTATTAAAAACATTTTTGGAAGTCAGTAGAACCAGACACTTCGGCCGAGCCGCGGAATCACTCTATTTAACGCAATCAGCTGTCAGTTTTCGCATCCGGCAACTCGAAACACAGCTCGGTACAAACCTATTCACGCGACATCGCAATAATATTAGGCTAACGGCTGCTGGGGAGCGCTTAGTTCCTTACGCTGAATCCTTAATGAATACATGGCTACAAGCCAAAAAAGAGATCTCCCATGCTTCACAGCATACTGAATTGTCGATAGGTGCTACCGCATCATTATGGGAAGGCTACCTTACCGATTGGATGCAATCACTGTATGAACAGCATGATGAATTACGTTTAGAGGCGAGAGTTTCGACTCGGCAGTCACTGGTGAAACAACTGCATTCGAGAGAGCTAGATTTATTAATTGCTACTGAACCGCCAAAAATGGATGAGTTCGAAAGCACCATCATAGGCACTATTGAGCTTCAATTAATGGCCTCACAAAAAAATATCGCTTTAACAAATTATAATTATATCAAATTAGAGTGGAGTGCCGATTTTCAACCTCAAAATGACGCAAGCCTTACGCCCGATGATTCGCCAGTTATGATCACGACATCTGCACACATTGCTCGTCAATTACTGCCTGTATCACTTTCTGCCGCGTTTTTACCGTCTCACTGGAGTATTCAGTACCCTGGACTCAAAACGCTCTCAGAGACCGTAATTACAAAACCACTCTACGCCGTCTGGTTACAAAAGAACGATCAACAAGCATTGATTAATCAATTAATAAAAACCCCCATTAAAAACGCACAATTAGCCCCTACGTCATAACTGACTAACTACTTATCAGTTTTAACTACGCTCGATAATACTGTCGGGCGTTTTTTCTTATCAGCCTCTTTAATTTAGCCTCTTACGCATAATAATCTCTCATACGACAGGGCTATTTCAATTCAAGCCAATAACTTAACCTGAACTCGAGATAAGAAAAATAAAAAAGAAGGGAACGAAAAGTAGGTTCGGTGATCAGATCTTTCGACCAAAAAATCACTGTTCACCAAGGAATCCACTATGCATAATTTAGTTAACTTATTTTGTCATATCGATGATTTTGCAAATTTTTCATCCCACAATGGCAAAAATACTTGATTGAAAGTGGTAAAGGTCAGCGGCTACACCAAACAAGAATGACAAGCAGTGGAATTATGACCATCATCATTGCATTCCCTATGTCTCATCATCGTGATTTGAAGCATTTTTATATTGGGTTCATTGTGGTATACCACAAAAAAGACTTTCCAACCTTATTGAGCTACACGCGTTTTTTTGACGTCATATCGAAGGGTTGAGTGCCATTACGTTCCTTCTTTACCCATCTAAAAGGTCAACCAACAGGTATCGAGTTTATTACCAGTATTAAAGTGTGCCACAACCTACGGATCCCAAAACATCGGTTTTTTAAAAACTCGGCGGCCAGAGGAAAAGAGACGATAGAATGGTTCTACGGTTTCAAGCAGCACATCATCGTTAACCATCTTGATGAGATTGTTGCCGCGGAACTTACATCAGCAAAGCATTAACTGAAGATTTAAAGATGAAAGGAATAACATTGGTTACAGGACAACGCAAAAATATGAAGCCAAAATTATTAGTGGCCTGAGATAGAGCGATGATCGCTAATCGATTCATTATTGAAACAATTAATGATCAGCTAAAAAATATTACGCAGATTGAACATTCTCACCATCGTAGTTTGCATGGATTCATGTTGAATTCACTGGGCGGTTTTACCTATTGTTTGAAACCGAAAAAGTCATCCTGAATATTTCAAATGTCGAGAAAACAGGGCTTCAAATAATGGCTTAAACCGATCTCTAGTTAACTTAGAAATAACAGGAATAGGTCGCAAATTTAGGTAGGAATTATCGATTTTTGCATAAAGAAAAACCCGATTAAAGTAATCGGGTTATCAATAAGATACTTCTTTTGTTTTTACTTAATTGGTAACTGGCAGGGGCGGAGAGGCTCGAACTCCCAACTCCCGGTTTTGGAGACCGGTGCTCTACCAATTGAACTACGCCCCTAAATT
>NZ_JAMPLX010000022.1:0-1555 GCF_028477825.1 Providencia sp. PROV267
GCTAATTCTTGAGGGAGCGTTGCGGTGAAATGGAGGCTTTCTCCATTGATAGGGGGTGCAAATGACTGGTTTTGCGCACACCCTTGTAACGCAATGACGCTGAGTAATACTGCAAGTCCGGTTTTATTATACGGGGAGTTCATGAGTTTCTTCCTTGTAACGTTCTAGCGCCTCTTTTAACGAGGAGTTCTGGCTTATTTCTTGTTTGATATCTTGAATGAGTTTGCTTTCAAGGGCGATAAAGGTGGCGTTGCGTTCGGCGTTTAATTTGTAGGCGTCTTGATGGTGAGTAAGTGCTTCAAATCGTTGTTTTGATCCAACGTGTTTAGGAGTTTTTTCAGGTGAAACCGTGAAAAGTAACTGATTATTGATAATTGCTTGATATTGACTCCCCATAAAATGGTCTAGTGGCATGGTTATTATCGTATCTAGATTTGGGTTGTTTTGCTGAGGGAATGTATCATCTAATCGTTGTTTATCAATACCTAATGATTGAACAAGACTGGTTTGTTCTTTCTGTAATTTATCATTTAATGCATTCGCTATATTTGGCACAAGATAAAATTTATAGTCGCCATTCATGCGCCAGCGTTTTTTACCAATCACCCCTGTCTTGGATTTCTTGTCAAAGTTTGAAGTGGCTTCACTGTATTGTATTTCTTCGCCAATTTGTCGGGCTTTAAATAAACTGACAGGGTTACCGTGGTGAGAATACACTTCGCCAAAATCCGGTAGGCTTTTTTGCAATGGAACGGTGGGAAGGGTGGCGACCGTCCAGAGTACGCCTAATGTGGTCCCTAATCCGCCGCCTATTTCGAAGAGCCAACTGTCCATATTGGTATCAAACGGTACGCTGGTGACCGAGTCAGCGTCGTTGACGTGGCGGTAATGATTGAGTGAACTAAGTGATTTAGCCCCGCTGATGGTGAACACGCGAGGCATCCCGTAGGTGTAAAGCAGAGGATTGTTTTTTCTTAACTCAGAACTATGCAGCAAAGCTAGTGCTCCACCTAAACTATGACCACAAATATATAATTTTTTATTATCAACATCTTGTGATAAGTCTTTAATTTTATTTGCATTTTCTTTAAAATACTTTTCAACACATTGATAGGCTTCTAAAAAACCGCGATGGACGTTAGATTTTCCTTCGGGGATTAATGTGGTTGGGCAAGGGATCGGTTGATACGTCGTATCGGTGAGAACACTCCGCAAACTGGCTGTTCCTCGCCATGCGACAATGATTTGAGTCTCATTTTCCACAAAAAAGAGTTTTGTATCATGATCGCCTTTTTGGTGATTTTCCGATTGAGTGACATCTAAAAATATCGCTGGACGATAACGTTGGTTAAAGGGCACATCCGTCACAATAGCGGGGTAATCGTGACTGTCTTTAATCACAGGGGATTGAGATAAATCAAAACACTGCTGATAGAAAAAGGACGTGGTGGTATTCGGTGTGTTGATGAAATCCCGCATGTCTTCGGTTTTATCAGGATCAACCATGACCTCGTTTTTATACACAAGCAATGACATTAACCCTAAGTTATAGGCG